>JAIRLZ010000009.1 GCA_031259035.1 Treponema sp.
GCCACATCGTCCGCCGTAAGGGGGTTGCCGCTGTGAAATTTTATGTCATCCCGAATGGTAAAGGTGTACTCAAGGCCGTCATCCGACACGGTCCATTCCGTGGCGATATGGGGCGCGGGTTCCCCGTTGAGATCCGGGTAGAGGAAAGGATCGTAAAGGTTGACCATAGTAATGGCATCCGACTGATCATTCCCCACCGCAGGGTCCGTATAAGTCGGCCAGTCCTGGGTGGTGCGGAGGATGCTGTCGTATTGGTTCCCGGTCTCTCCCCCGTCTCCAGAGCCATCCCCAGCCGTCTGAGCGCTTGGTTTCCCGCAACCCGAAAATAGGACCGCGGCAAAAGCCAGCGCGAACAATAGTAAAATCTTTCCCGATTTATTCATGGTAGTCACTCCTTTTATAGATATGCGGTATGTCTTAATATTTATACCGGAAATCTGAGAATAGATCAATAGGGCGGTATGCCCAGATTATCCAGAAATTCTAAAAAAGACAGATTTTTTTTTGAAGCGCGAATTTTATGGCGAAAGAATTTCGCAAGCGGTCAGCCAGCCTAAAACCCCGCGGGGTCCGATTGTTGATTTTGTCATGATCGGGGCAAACGCCCCAACTTGCGCCGGGCGCGTACCATATCGAACTCATAACCCAATATGCGGGGAGCGCCGCGCATCTCAAAGCGCCTCGTACGGCCGGATTCGCCGCCGGTCTCACCGTTTCCCCTATAACGCCTATAGTTCTGTGATTCCCCGTTGCGTACGGATCAGCGCGTCTAATCCGATGCGGATCAAGGCGCTTGATCCGCGTGGATCAGGGCGGCTGAAATAACGCGGGCGCCGGCGCCGCAAAGCATCCGCCGCGCAAGGACACGCGCCTTGCCATGATTTCTCCTTCAAGGGCGCGCCAAGAACCCCTTCTTGCAAGACTTGTCATTTTTAGCTATGATAGACGATGAAATCTTTAAAAGCGAAAGCTTTTCCCAAAACGCGAACTATGTTCGGCGAACACAGTTCGGGTTAGTTTTGGGAAAAGGTCGCGATTCGAAACGATCCGCGTAGTCGCGCAGAGCGGCGCAAAGCGCGGCGTTTATTATAAGGGAAAAAAGGAAAAAGAATGTATCAATCATTTATCGGGCTTGAAGTTCATATTCATCTTTTGACTAAAACGAAAGTTTTCTGCGGCTGCCGTTCCGCCTTTGGCGACGAGCCGAACGCCAATGTGTGTCCGGTGTGTCTGGGCTATCCGGGCGTACTGCCGGTTTTGAATAGAGAAGCCGTGAAAATGGGGTGCATGGTCGCAAAGGCGTTGAATTGCACCATACCGGAAAAGACATGGTTTGAACGCAAGCAGTATTTTTACCCGGATATGACGAAAAACTATCAGATTTCCCAGTTCGCCTCTCCATTGGGGCAGAACGGCTGCGTTGACATTGAAGGGACCTGGGGCGTGAAGCGGGTGCGCATCCACGAATGCCACCTCGAAGAAGACGCGGGCAAGATGATACATACCGGCGCCGTATCGCTTTTGGACTACAACCGCGCCGGGGTTTCCCTTTTGGAAATCGTCACCGAGCCGGATATGGAAACCGGCGAGCAGGCGGAAGTCTTTATCCAGCAGTTCCGGCGCATGGTGCGGTACCTGGGCGTATGCGACGGCAACATGGAAGAAGGAAGCCTCCGCGCGGACGCGAATGTATCCATCAACCTGCCCGGCAAAGGGCTGGGCAAGAAAGTCGAGATAAAAAACCTGAACTCCTCCCGCTTTGTGCGGCTTGGGTTGAACTACGAGATAGAGCGGCAGGCTAAAGTTCTTGACGCGGGAAAAGCCGTGACGCAGGAAACCCGCCTGTGGAATCAAAACCGCGACCAAACCGAACCCATGCGCCACAAGGAAAACGCCCAGGATTACCGTTACTTTCCAGAGCCGGATCTGCCCGTTTTTGAGCCGGACGCCGCGTTTCTGAAATCCGTGGAGGATGCTATGGTGGAGCTTCCTCTGCCACGCCAAAAACGGCTCGAAAACGAGTGCGGCGTTTCCCCGGAACAAGCCGCCATCATCTGTGAGGAACGGGCGTTTGCGGATTATTTTGAGTCCGCGGTCGCCGCCGCGTTGCGCATTTCTTCTGGTCTGGACAAGAAAAGCGCGGCTTCGCGCATAGCGAACTGGCTTTTAACGGATATAAAACACATTTTGGCGAGGGACGGCGTCGCGCTGTCCGCTATAGGCTCATTCACGCTCACGGTCGACCGTTTCGCCCGCCTTGTGGCAATGACCGCCGATGGCTCGCTTTCCACCAAAAACGCCAAACAGGCGCTGGAACTGGCGCTCTCCGAAGACCGCGACCCTGCGGTCATCATCCGCGAAAAAGGGTGGGAGCAAATCACGGATCCGGCGAAGATAGCCGAAGTCGTAGCCCTTGTGGAACAAGAGGAAGCCGCGACCATTGCCGAAGCGCGTGAAGCCGCAGCCGCCAAAAACCAGAAACGGCGCCGTACGCTCGCCGCCTTTCTCGTAGGCAAAGCGCTGGAAAAAACACAGGGACGCGCGGATCCGCGCGTTGTCGGGAAACAGATGCAAGCCATTATCGACGCCGTGAATGGCGGCGCCTGATGTGGGCGCGGGGCTATAGCAGCTTTCGCGGCGGCTTTCGCTTGGGATTGTTCCCAGCCGTTTGTTCATCGTCAGACGCCCGCTCCGCAGTCCGTCCGGCGCGGGTTTTCTTTACCTTGTACACGCTCGCCTTCCTGCCGGACACCAAGACATCCGAGGCTTCCACGATGGCAAATTCCTGTATACGCGACGCGGACAGGGCGAATTCGCCGTTCCGCGCGGTCAGCGCGACAATAACGCCGTCCGGTTTTAATAATTCGTAAAATGTCCGCAACATGGCGTCATAAAATTGATCCGCGGGCAGAGGCAGCGCCTCATAGTTCCCCCACGGCGGATCCGTGATGATCGCGTCAACGCTTTCTTCTTTCAGATGGCGAGAAATAGTAAAGAAATCAACTGTTCTTACATCGCATTTCTTTAGAAACCGCCCGTCGATTTTGCTTTTGGATATACGCGCCGCATCATCTTTTATATCGAAAGAATAGAATTTCTCAAAAGGGAAACGCATTCTTTGCTGGAGTATCGACCCGTATCCGCAAAATGGGTCCAGAATCACATCGGATTTCCGAGGCTCGGACAGCCAGCACAGCATGTACGCCAACTGCGGCGGCAATTCGCCTTTATGCGGCGCGGCGTCAAAAGGGGCGCGTTTGGAAAGCCGCCGCATGAAAAAAGAAAAGCCCTCGTTCCGGTACAAAAACCAGAATTCGACGTCAGGCGCGCTCCTGTTTGGAATCAAACCCGTTTCTCTGGAAATAGCGCGTTCCATCTTTCTTTTTAGGTCTTCATTGACGGAAACAAGGCGGTTTGCATGTGAGGTTACGATTCTAAATGTCCTCACCTTTTTTGTTCTTTGAAAATCCGCCAGCCGTATTTTTCCGCTTTTCTCAGCGACGCTCATATGCGCCTCAATAACGGAGCTGACGGCAGGAATGGCGGCTCCGCCGTCAGCGAAGCTGTTTTTTTCTTTTTGTTCCAGAACATGAAGCGCCAAAAAAATATTGTTAAAACACCACAAACATAACGCTTCAAACGGGACAGCCGTCTCAAAAACAACCGCGCCGTCCAGCGACAGTACAATAGCCGCGTCTCGCGCGGTCTTTTCGAGTATGTCCTTGACGGTATTTTGAAAACCGGAAGCAAAAGTCGCGTAATATCTGCGGCGCATGAATGGTTTTTATTTCTCCTTTATACACGCCTTTTTCTCAAAACCAAGCGCGTTAAGAGACGACTGATATAATAGGCTGTTCCAAAACGCAGGTTCGCGTTTTGGAACAGGCTCATAATACAGGCGGCTTCTGAAAGCCGCCTGTATTATGCGATCCTTGGAATGCCGCAACCAGCGCGCCATTCGGATCGCGTTGGTGATGACCGGCGCGGCGAAACGGCAGTCCTCCACCGCCCGGATTGCGGCGGTCATCTCGTCTTTTGCGGCGTTTTTTTTCGTGACCAGCAGCGTCCGCGTCCGGTTCGGGTCCGCGCGCTGCCGGTGCAAATCAGGAAATGCGCTTTTTTCTGCTGTACATCCATTGCATCCGCCGGTGAAAGACCTTTCACTCCGGAGTTATCGGCAGTCTGCGCGGTAAAATCCTCAACACAATCCAGCAATTCCACCTCTTTTTGAGGGAGACAATCTTTTCCAGAAGCCATATTCAACCTCCTCTTTATTAGGATTACTCGGGATTAGCCCTTACGGTTTAATATTCCGCAATTTGGCGTAAGATGCGGTAAATGATATTGGGGGGTGGGGGTTATCTCCGCTCTTAAATACCCAAGAGTTCGCCTTGGATTTTCGTTGAAAGTCGCTTGGAGACTGAAAGTTTCATACAACCCTGTCCGCCCCTGCCGTTTTCGGCTGCCCCGAAGACATAAGTATACCATCCAAATGGATGTCAGTCAAGATCGCCGGCATGAATGCTGTGGCATCCATACCGGCGGACGATTAATGTATTCTTGGACATTCGGGTTGTGGTCAGACCACTAACATCAGGATCATCTCCGGACCGGAAGATGCCGCGGCTGAACAAGCGATTTCGGGAACGCGGGGAAGCGTCTCGCAACGTATACGGCGGACAACCGCGGAGGCGGATCATCGCCCTGAAACGAAGCGCCGCCTCAACGCTCCTCTTGTCAATACAAGCCATATCATATATTATGGCGGTATGAATATAGCGATTGCGCAAATAGATTCTTGCATCGGCGATTTCGCCGGTAATAAAGAAAAAATACGTACATGGACGGAAAAGGCTCTGGCGCGGAACGCGGATATGGCGCTTTTTCCTGAACTTGCCGTGTGCGGGTATCCGCCCATGGATCTGCTTGATCAGGATTGTTTTGTCGAAAAAAATATACAAACCATTCACGAGCTTCAGCGCATACTGCCCAAAAATATAGCCTGCGGGGTGGGCTTTGTGCGGCGGAGCCCGTACTCGTTTGGGAAATCGTTGGCAAACGCCTACGGCGTCATTTTAGACGGGAAGCTGGTGTTTGAACAGGTCAAGACTCTGCTCCCCACCTACGATGTGTTTGATGAAGCCCGTAATTTTGAGGGCGCTCGTGAATGGAAGGTTTTTGAGTACAAAGGGGAGCGCATAGGCGTTGCGATTTGCGAAGATGTATGGCGGGAGACCGGCGCGCCCGGCACGAGCTACGTCCGTGATCCGGTGAAAGAGCTTTTCGACCAAGGCGTCACCTTGCTCTGCGTCCCGTCCGCATCTCCGTATGTCGCGGAAAAACTCACGGCGCGGCGCGGCTTGGCGAAGCGCATCAGCAAACGGGGCGATGTGACGCTTGCGTATGTCAATGCGGTGGGCGCGAATGACTCTATCATCTTTGACGGACGGTCATTCGCGGTCATTCCTAACGTGGAGAAGCCGCTGTTGCAGGGACCGGGTTTTAGCGAAGGCATGTTCACCTTTGACACGAAGACCGGCGAAGCCGGCGGCTCCGCCGTTGGCGAGACGGCGGTCGCCGCCTCGCGGTGGGAGGACGCGCAAGCGGGGAATGAACTTGACGTTATTGAAGAAGCGCTCGTCGTCGGCATACGGGACTACATGGCGAAATGCGGCTTTACCCGCGCCCACCTTGGGCTTTCGGGCGGCATTGATTCCGCGCTGACCGCATATTTGGCGGTAAAAGCCGTGGGGCAAGACAGAACCGTGTGTTTCAGTATGCCGTCGCGCTTTTCTTCACAGGGATCGAAAGACGATGCGGCGGAGCTTGCCGCCCGACTCGGCTGCCGGTATGTGCCGCTGTCCATAGAGCCGGTGTTCACGAGTTTCCTTGAAACGCTGGAGCCGGTGTTCGAGAAAAAGCCCTTTGGCGTCGCCGAGGAAAATCTACAAGCCCGCATTCGGGGAACCCTGCTCATGGCGTATTCCAATAAATTTTCCTCAATCCTGCTCGCTACGGGCAATAAAAGCGAACTGGCGATGGGGTACTGCACCTTGTATGGGGACACAAACGGCGCCCTCGCTCCCATCGGAGACCTTTTCAAGACCGAAGTTTTCGCGCTGTGCCGGCGCATCAACGAAAAAGCGGCTGTAGCGGAGGGGAACATCATCATACCGGAGGCGATTCTCACCAAGCCGCCGTCCGCGGAACTCCGCCCGAATCAGATGGATCAGGATAGTCTGCCCCCATACGAAGTTTTAGACGAGATACTCAAATGCCACCTGTTTGACAACCTCTCAAAAGAAGAGATCGTGGACAAAGGCTGGGATGCGGAGCTTGTCACAAAGATCATTACGTCTGTGGCGAGAGCGGAATTCAAACGCCGTCAGGCGCCGCCCGTGTTGAAAGTGTCGAAGCGGGCGTTTGGCATGGGGCGGCGTATGCCTATCGCCCGGAATGTATACGAAGCGTTCTAGCCAAGTGAGTTATGGGCGCCGCCGCGCCGCATACAGCGCGCGTTTGTTCAACGCGGGTAGAAAGCGCATTTATTGCAAAATGGAGTGTTGACTTTTCATGTAAAAATACTCTATCATACACTAAATGTATGATGAAAAAATCTATAAAAACATCAGGCTATGGGATGCGTCTCCGGCGAAAACGGTTTTTTCAAGCGATCGTACCGGGCTTGTGTATAACTGTTTTAGTTTCTGGCGTCGTAACCTTTATGTGGCATATACGGGAAACGTTTGTTGACGACAGAATAACGGTGCAGGAACTGTGGGAAAATGGTTCCTATCAAGAAATATTTGATATAAGCGGGAAAACGTTGGAAGAAAAGCCGCTTGATTATGAGGCGCTTATTCTGCGCGGGTTTTCGGCGTATCAACGCGCCCTGGCGCAGATCACGGCCCCTGACAAGGCTGTTTATATTGAAGAATGTATAAATTGCCTCCGTAAGGCGATGATTGTTAAAAGCGCCGGCATGGATGGGGCGATTCAATATGTGCTGGGAAAGGCGTATTACGGCAAAGGCGCGGAATACGCTGATTTGGCGGTTCAATCGCTGGAATTTGCGAGGCAGGCGGGTTTCTCTGGAGACGATATGAATGAATACTTGGGGATAGCGTATGCGGCGTTGCGCGACTACCATCTGAGCGTCGCCGCTCTGACCGAAGCGTTGAATTCGCCGCGAATGGAAGGGCGTCTTTCGGACGCCCTTCTGTTGTCAATAGCAAACTCGTATTCCGCTATGGATGATTTTAGCATGGCGGCCGTGTATCTTACGCGCTGTATAGACGCTTCTAAAAATGACACCGCCAAAAGGCGGGCGAGGTTTGCGCTTGGAGATGTTTATTTCAGGCAGGAAGATTATTCAGCGGCGGAAGGTCAGTATACCGCGATTTTGAAAGACTTCGGCGAGAGCGCCGACGCTCATTATTGGTTGGGAGAAATTAACGCCGCGAGAAACGATATGATACGGGCGCGCGCCGAGTGGCGTAAAGCTGTTTTGGTTGATCCCGCGCATAGAGCTTCGCGTTCACGGCTTGCCTTGCGGTAGGCCGTTTGCAATACATTTTGGGGAGGATATAATGTTTAGAGCTATTTCGGAACTTGGCATTGACTTGGGAACATGCAACACCCTTATATATATACGGGGAAAAGGGATAGTCCTTGACGAGCCTTCGGTTGTCGCTTTTGAGAAGGGAACCAAACGGATCGTCGCCGTTGGCAAGGACGCAAAAACCATGCTGTGGAGAACGCCGGAAAAATACATCGCTACACGTCCGTTGAGGGACGGCGTCATAGCCGATCTTGATTCCTGCGAAAAGATGATGCGCTATTTTATTTCCAAAGTGCTGCCCCGCTACCGGCTGGTGAAACCTCGCATGGTTATCGGCATTCCTTCTTGCATCACCGAAGTTGAACGCCGCGCGGTTGAGGAGAGCGCCCTAAAAGCCGGCGCCAAGGATGTTGTCGTCATTGAGGAAAGCCTCGCCGCGGCCATAGGCGCGGACATCCCGATCTTTGAAGCCGCCGGACACATGGTCTGCGACATAGGCGGCGGCACGACCGAAGTGTCGGTCATCTCTCTGGGGGGCATGGTGAAGACCAATGCGATCCGTATCGGCGGGGACGAATTTGACGAGGCTATCGTCAAAAAAGTGCGCTCCGCGCATGATCTCATCATCGGCGAACACATGGCGGAACGGATCAAGATCGAGATAGGCAATGCGGAAATGGACGAAACGAGCGCTATTATGAGCATGGAAGTAAAGGGCATCAACGCAAACACCGGACTGCCCCAGAAGATAAACCTTGAAGCCGATCAGGTGCGCGAGGCCCTGCAAAGCCCGGTCTCCCGGATTATAGACGAAATCAAGAAAACGTTGAGCGAAACCCCGCCGGAATTGGCCGCGGATATTGCGGAGCGCGGCATCGTGATGACGGGTGGCGGCTCCCTCCTTAAAGGGCTTGCCCAGCTTGTTTCAAAAGAGGCTAAGGTTCCTGTATTTGTCGCTGAAAATCCGCTTAATTGTGTGGCGCTGGGAGCCGGCAAATACTTTGAGTATGCGAGAGATTTCGACAATTCCCGCAGCATCTACGACAAATTGAATAGTTAACGGCAAGGTATGCCAAAAACAACGGAGAAAAACCCGCCGCTTTCCTTTAATATGTCAAGCGTCATGTTCGGAGCGCTGGTCATAGTCTCTTTTCTGTCGCTTTTCTTTTCAACGAATAGTTTTGTCTTTAACTTCAAGGACATAGGACTCTCGCTTTTCTTGGGGGCGCGGAATGGCATCCATGCGGCGGCATCCATGGTGTCCGGAACGGTTGCGGCGATTCAGGAATTGGCGGCGTTGCGTGAAGAGTACGCGGAACTTGTCGCCCGTGTGGCCCGCTACGAACAGATAGAGCGGAACGCGGCGGATATCGTAATGGAAAACAGGCGCCTGCGTGAGCAGCTTGGTTTTCTGGATACGACGACTTATAAATCCATTCCCGCCCAGATTGTCGGACGGGATCCCGACAACCTTTTTTCAGTCATCGCCATCAACAGAGGAGAAGTCCACGGAGTCGCGGTGGGTATGCCGGTTATCGCCTATCAGAACGGGATGGAAGGCTTGGCCGGCAAGGTGATTCAAACCGCCAAATTTGAAAGCCTCGTCATACCCTTGTATGACGTCCGCTCTTTCGTTGCGGCGCGGCTCGCCGCTTCCCGCTACGAAGGCATTGTGGAAGGACAAGGATCCCAAGACGCGCCGCTTGTCATGCGTTTCATACAACAACGGGTGATCAGCGAGATAAATACCGGCGATATCGTGGTGTCAAGCGGACTGGGCGACGTGTACCCCCCGGAAATAAGCATAGGAAGAGTCGCCAATGTCAACTATCAGGAATATGAAATTTCAATGGAAATCATTCTGGAGCCGGTTGTTGATTATTCACGGCTGGAATATGTTTTTGTTCTTGATAAAGAGTCCGCGCCTACAGGCGTGGAAGAGGATGCTCCATGATAAAAAATATCGCGTACTCTGTTGCGTTTATCATTATCGCCGCTCTTCTTGAATCGACGCTCCTGCGGCGCCTCGCTGTGTATCATGCGGTTCCCGACATCGCGCTGGGCATTCTGGTGTTTTCTTCTTATTCTAACGGCGTTATGACCGGACAGCTCACAGGCTTCTTCTCAGGACTGGCGCTTGACTTCCTGTCCGCCGCGCCGCTTGGACTCAACGCGCTTGTCCGCACCATAGCCGGCGCGCTCTCCGGGCTTGTCAGGGGCGTCTTTATCGCCGACACGATTTTTCTCCCCATGACGCTTTGCGGCGCCGCCACCGCGCTGAAAGCCTTGCTCCTGTTCCTGTTGCACATCCTGTTTGCCGAAGGCGTACGCGCCTACCCGCTGCGGGAGCCGTTGTTCTGGGTGGAACTTGCGCTTAATATATTCATTGCGCCGTTTCTATTCGCATTGTTGAGACGATTCAGTTCGTTGCTCGTCAACCGGAAGGGGGTCTAATGGGCTTGTCGCTGCTTCCCGCTCAAGAACCTCAGTCCGTGTTGCGGATCAACATCATAACCGGCATCTTTGTCGTCATTTTTTTTGTATATTGCTTTGCGCTCTTCAATATACAGATCGTTCAGGGGGAGACGTTTCGTTCAAAGGCTCAAAATATAGTAAAAAGCGTCATCGTCATTCCCTCCCAACGCGGCGAGATTTACGACCGTAATTTCACTCAGCCGTTGGCCGTCAACATCGATTCTTTCGCCATTACCATTACGCCCGCGGAAATTGAGAGAAGCGAGATTCCCGCGATCATTGAAAAACTGTCTGACATCACCGGCATACCGAAAGAACAGATCGACCGAAAGATCCCCCCGTCGATCTACTATCTCTATCAAGCGGTGGAAGTGGCGTCATACGTGCCGTTTGAAACCATTACGGCGCTTGCGGAACAGGCGGACGCGCTGCCGGGCGTCGCGTGGCAGTCAAAACCGATCCGAAGTTACCCGGCCGACACCGGCAGTCTTTCGCATGTCATAGGCTATGTCGGCGACATTACCCGTGAAGAGCTTACCATGCTCTATAATCAGGGGTATCAGCGCAACGACATCATCGGCAAAGCGGGTGTGGAAAGGCAATACGATGAGCTTTTGCGGGGAAAAAACGGGCAGGAAATCCGCACGGTCGATGTGCGCGGCAGGCGCATTTCCAGTGAAGACTCACGGCGGGAAGCGCCGGAAGCGGGAAAAAACGTGACGCTGACCATAGACCGGAGCATTCAAACGTTAGCTGAGAAAGCCTTGGGCGAGCGCATAGGCGCGGTTGTTGTGATGCGCCCCACAACGGGCGAGATTCTCGCGATGGTCTCGTACCCGTGGTACGATCCGGGCATATTCAACCGGAGCGATGTGAACAGGGAATACGATTCCCTCATCAACGATCCCAACAAGCCGTTTCTGAACAGGGCGATACAATCAAGTTATCCGCCGGCGTCAACGTTCAAGATCATTATGACATCGGCTGTTCTTGAAGAAAATCTCTTTTCTCCGGATCAAGAGATACTGTGCGAAGGCGTATTCGAATACGGCGGCAGGACATGGCGATGTCATATCAGAAAACCCGGACACGGGTGGCTCAACCTGTCAAACGCAATGGCCCAATCCTGCGATATTTACTATTGGACGATTGGCAGGGACGCCCTCGGCGTGGAGCGCATCGTCTTCTATGCCGAAGAGTTCGGCTTCGGCTCCCTTGCCAACATCGATCTGCCGGGCGAAATTCCGGGCTTCATACCGACGCCTCAGTGGAAAGACCGCCGATTCCACGAGCGCTGGCTTGGCGGCGACACCATGAACATGTCTATTGGGCAGGGGTATATGCTGGTAACGCCCATACAGATGGCGAATATGGTTGCCATGACGGTCAATGAAGGCGTCATCTATACGCCGCATCTGCTCAAAGAGGTGCGCAATCCGCATACCGGAGCGGTGGAAGAAACCGTTGGGACTTCTATTTTACACCAGAGCAGCATCAGTCCGGACGTGTTCAGAGCGGTGAAGCGGGACATGCGCGGGGTCATTGAGCGTGGAACAGCGCAATACCCGCTCAACATACGCTCGGTTCAAATAGCGGGAAAAACCGGCACCGGCGAAATGGGGCTGCAGGATCAGTGGCATTCATGGTTTGCCGCCTTCGCCCCGTATGAAACCAGCGATCCTGAAGAGCGGATCGTGGTTTCCGTTATCGTGGAAGCCATAAACAAGTGGGAATGGTGGGCGACATACGCCTCGGCAATCATTTTTCAAGGAATCTTCGCGAATCAGACCTACGAAGAAGCGGTGCGCGCATTAGGGTTCCAGTACCTTATGCCTGGTCAAGGACGCCGTGAATGAAAGTTCGTGATATTTTTTCAATGGATTTTCTCCTCCTGCTTGCGGTTGGCGCGCTTACCGTAACCGGCATTTTCTTCATCTATTCCTCCGGCATTTCATCAACCGGCGAGCAAACATCTGATGAATATATCAAGCAAATCGTGTGGGGAAGCGTGGGCTTCGTGTTTATCGTCGCGCTCGTCTTGATCGATTATAAACGGCTTTACAACATCTCTTTGTATTTATATGCGGCGATCTTGCTCGCGCTTCTTTACACGGTTTTATTCGGAAAACTGGTGAATGGCGCGCGCGCATGGCTTGGAATCGGTTCATTCGGCGTCCAGCCGTCAGAATTCGCCAAGATCATCACCATTGTTTTGCTTGCGCGATACTTGGACGCATCAAAACGGAAGTCGTCTTCTTTCAAGCGTTTCTTTGTTTCGTGCGTCATCGTGTTTGTTCCGATGGGTCTCATCCTTATACAGCCGGATTTTGGAACATCGCTGGTGTTTATCCCCATCCTTCTGGTGATGACCTTTATCGCCGGAGTCCGTGTACGGTATGTTATTTTTTTGACCGTGTGGATAGGGCTTACCGGAATACTTATGGCGCTTCCGCTCTGGCAAACCCATATTATGAAAATGTCTTTTTCACCCATCATGCTCCTTCTGGACGTCAAATTTATCGCTGCTGTTTGCGCCGCGCTTGTCATTATTGGCATTGTGGCGATCATCGGCTATCTCTTATACAAAAAGCCGTACTTTTTTTGGATCATATACAGTATCACAATGTTGATTCTCTCATTCGGCGCTTCTTTCGCCGCCCACAAAGTCCTTAAAGATTATCAGATTATGCGATTAATCGTGTTTCTCGATCCACAAATCGATCCTCAAGGCGCGGGCTGGAACATTATCCAGTCGACGACCGCAATCGGATCCGGCGGTCTTATGGGGAGGGGGTTTCTTCAGGGGACGCAGAGCCATTACCGGTTCCTGCCCCAGCAAAGCACGGACTTTATCTTCTCGATCTTTTCAGAAGAATCAGGTTTTGTCGGAGGACTTATTGTTTTCGCGCTTTTTCTTGTCATAAACCTGCGCTTCGTACGGATTATGCGCCTTGCGTCAAATGCCTTCGGCATGTATATAACGGCAGGCTTGTCTAGTGTTTTCGCCTTTCACTTTCTTGTCAATATAGGCATGGCAATGGGAATCATGCCCATCACTGGAATTCCCTTGATTTTTATGTCTTATGGCGGATCCGCTCTGCTCGCCGCCATGATAGGCATAGGGCTTGTTGAAAGCATATATGTGAGAAGGCTGGATTTTGAAACAGTAGGAGTTTGAATATGACTATCAGGAAACCGCTGGACTTTCTTCAAAACGCAAACCTTTGGTTTAAGGTCAGCGATGAAAAGCCCCCCCACAGGCGTGGGAAACGCGATCTAAAGGACGCTTTTCCACTTTTTATTATAACGATTGTTCTCGCGGGAATGTTTTTTTCCTGTGCGGGCAAACCCGCGGTTAGAACGCCGTCTGAAGAGCTGGTTGTACCGCCCGCGCCGGAATATACTGCGCCGGAATATATCGCGCCGGAATATGCCGCGCCAGAATATGCCGCGCCGGAACATGCCGCGCCGGAACATATTATGGGGCGGGGGCTGGTTAAACAAGAATATCTCGCATTGTTTCTGGGTGAAAATAATGCCGGCGTCAACCCTGACTATGCGCGGGAACTTGCCGGTTACTATATTGAAGAAGCCGCCGCCGAGGGCGTGAATCACGATGTCGCGTTCGCCCAAATGTGTCTTGAAACGGGCTATCTGCGTTTCGGCAACCTTGTGACGCCGGATATGAACAACTTTTGCGGACTCGGCGCCATAGACGCCGGGCATCCTGGCGAACGGTTTCCGGATCCGAAAACCGGCGTACGCGCCCACATACAGCACCTGAAAGGCTACGCAACGGAAGAGCCGCTCAAACAAAAGCTGGTTGATCCCCGTTACTGGTGGGTGAAGAAAGGATCATCTCCGACTATACGCGGCTTGACGGGCAAATGGGCGATGGATCCGAACTATGACGCGAAAATCGGCGGCATACTCGTTCGACTTTATGACTTCTCCGCCGCGCGCGCTGCGCGGGGGCGCGCGCAATAGATTAGTTGTTCGAGGGTTCAGCGCCCGCATCATCTCACAGAGGGAAGTAATCGCGTACGAATTTGGATGGTGAAATCATTACACGCCGTTCCATAGAACTGTTCTTTCCTTCTTGACAATCCTCCCAATCTATTATAAACTTTTTTATAATATGAGCCTGTTCCAAAACGCGAACCGCGTTTGCGGACGCAGTTCAGCGAACCTGCGGTTCGGGTTGGTTTTGGAACAAGCTTTTGGAGAAAATTGCTAATTCTTGAGGTAAGAAGCTGTTCCAAAACTGACGCCATAAGGCGCGTTTTGGAACAGCTTAATATCATAAAAATTTATGGTAAGGGGTGGAGTTATGGCAGTGTATATAATGCTCCCTCTTGCCGGGTTAATCTTGGGCTGGATTTTAGGATGGACAATCAGATGGCTGTATGCCAGATATCAAGTAAAAGCGTCGGAGCAAGAAGCTGTACGCATAAAACAAGATGCGGTAAAGGAAGCTGAAGCGAGAAAGAAGGAGTTACTTCTTGAAGCAAAAGAACAAATTATTCGCGATAAGAACCAGCAGGAAAGGGAAACTCGGGAACGCAGGAGTGAGTTGCAGCGATACGAACGGCGCGTCGTGCAAAAAGAAGAGGCTTTAGATAAAAAAACAAACCAGATAGAGAAGCTTGAACAGGCGTTTGTGGAAAAGGAACGGAATTTTCAAGTGAGAGAATTGGCGCTTGAAAAAGAAGAAGAGCAGTACCGTTTGGAACTGGAGCGTATATCGGGTTTAAGCAGTGAAAGCGCAAAGGCGCTTATCATTCAAAGTTTGGAAGATGAGGCGCGGCATGACGCGCAGTCCATTATCAACAAGATTGAAAATGAGGCTGCTGTCGCCGGCGAAAAGAAAGCGCGGGAAATTCTGGCGGCCACGATGCAGCGCGTGGCGGCTGATGTTACGGGCGAGGTTACAGTCGCGTCGGTGACGCTCCCGAATGATGAAATGAAGGGCCGGATTATTGGACGCGAGGGGAGAAATATCCGCGCCATGGAAACGCTCACCGGAGTCGACATTATAATTGACGATACGCCGGAAGCGGTGGTTATATCCTGCTTTGATCCGGTGCGTAGGGAAATCGCAAAAGTCGCGATGGAACGCCTTATCATAGACGGAAGAATTCATCCCGCCCGTATTGAGGAAATTGTCGCCAAGGTAAGCAAGGAAATTTCGCAAAAAATATTTGAGGAGGGAGAGCGCGTCCTCTTTGACCTCGGTATACACAACATTAAGCAAGACAGCGTTCGCGCTTTGGGAAGGCTGTATTTCCGTACGAGCTATGGGCAGAATGTGCTGTACCACTCCAAAGAGGTGGCGATCATCGCCGGCGTACTTGCGGCGGAAATCGGCGCGAACCGTGAATTGGCAAAGCGCGCCGCTCTGCTTCACGACATTGGCAAGGGCGTTGAGTCCGATTCGGATCTGAACCACGCGGAAATCGGCATGGATATGGCGCGGAAAATGGGCGAAGACCCCCGTGTCATCAACGCCATAGGCAGCCACCACAACGATATAGAGCCGATCTGCATCGAATCGGTGATTGTGCAAATAGCCGACGCCATTTCCGCATCCCGACCGGGAGCGCGGCGCGAGACCATCGACAATTACATCAAGCGGCTTGAAAATCTTGAACATATCGCGGCAAGTTTTGCGGGGGTTGAAAAAGCCTATGCCATTCAAGCGGGCAGAGAGTTGCGCATCATCGTGGATCAAGACGCGCTCAACGATGAGCGCTCCCGTTCATTAGCCAAGCAAATAGCGCGGAAGATAGAGACCGATCTTCGATATCCCGGACGCATCAAAGTGACGATCATCAGGGAGACAAGAATCGTTGAATATGCGCGTTAACGAGGCGAGCGACGCGCTGTTGAGGGAGCCTTGGGGAGCCTCGAAACTCTTGGAACGGATGAGCCTTTCCCAAAACGGGCGGAGCGATAGTTTTGGGAAAGCCGCCTTTAAATGCATCGCGTCCTAGGAGTTTGTTGCGCTTCGCGCCCCAATTCGGAGAAATGGCGCATTTTTGCGCCTTTTCTTCCGCGCAAACTCCGTCGAACCTTCGGTTCGCAAACCGAAGGTTTGCGGCAGCCCATACATCGTGGTTTTCGTGGTTTTTCAACGAAAAAACCACGAAAACCTACAAGCGCAACAGGCTGCTATGGCGCCGCCCTCCTTGCGCTCCGCTTCTTTTTGTTCTATACTTTTGAATGTGGAACATATGCAAAAGCTCAATGTAGGCGTTTTATTCGGCGGGAAATCCGCGGAACATGAGGTGTCGCTCCAGTCCGCGCTGAACGTGTTTGACGCCATTGATCGGAACAAGTACAACCCGATCCTCATCGGCATTGATAAAACGGGAAAATGGCGCAGTTCGCAAGACGCCGCCGGCGTCAGTTGCGGCGACTTCGTCCTGAACACGGATAACCCTAAACGCATCGCGCTCAACACGAAAAGCGCCGAAGCGGCCCTATTGCCGGGAAGCTGTGGCGAACTGATCTATGCTGACTCAATAACCTTACAAGAGAAAAAAAAATCCACGCGCATTGATGTGATTTTTCCAATCCTGCACGGACCGTCCGGCGAAGACGGAACGGTGCAAGGGCTTCTGAAACTTGCCGGCGTACCGTTTGTGGGCGCAGGCGCGCTTGGTTCTGCTGTGGGCATGGATAAAGACGTGATGAAACGGCTCTTGCGAGACGCCGGTCTTCCCATAGGCGCGTTTATATCCTTGCAATCGCATGAGCGCGTCCCCGATTATAAAAGCGTTGTCAGCCGGCTTGGGGAGCCTGTCTTTGTGAAACCCGCAAATATGGGGTCGTCGGTGGGCGTAAACAAGGCTCATAACGAAGCTGAGTACCGCAGGGCGGTGAGGGAAGCCTTTGAATATGACACAAAAATTATTATTGAGGAATGTATCGCAGGCCGTGAAATAGAATGTTCCGTACTGGGAAATGAAACCGTCGCCGCTTCCGTACCGGGAGAAGTCATCTCAAGCCGGGAATTCTACTCATATAGCGCGAAATATCTTGACGAAAATGGCGCCCGTCTTGAAATTCCCGCGAACCTCCCTCCGGAAACCGTTGCGCTGATACAGGATTTGGCGATAAAAACCTTCAAAACCCTTTCCGGCGAAGGTTTGAGCAGGATCGACTTTTTCCTCCGTCCAGACAATTCGCCCATTATCAACGAGATCAACACCATGCCCGGTTTTACAAAGATCAGCATGTATCCGAAACTCTGGGAGGCAAGCGGGGTCTCATATTCAGAACTCATCGACCGGCTTATTGAGCTTGCGATCCGGCGCTTTGAAAAAGAGAAACGGCTCAAGACGAGCTATTTTGATGCGTAACGAGCCTTTCCCAAACCACAAACTGCTGGAACATTCGGGCGGCGTATGTCGCTCCCTAATTAGTCGTCTCAGGCGTCATCCGTGCGCATGGAATTCTCTAACATTTTGAGCCCAAAACTAATTGACTGTGCGCTAAACGGCTCCGGCATAGCCGGAGGCGCGGTTTTGGGACAGGCTTGAGCCATTGGCTCTTGCGGTTTTTCAGCCTTGCAAAACCGCGAATTTCAAGGCGGCTTTCCCAAAACTGTCGCTCCGCCCGTTTTGGGAAAGCCTCTTTTTACATAAAATAGCGCTGGAATTCTCACCATATAACAATTTTGTCTCATTGTGGAATAGCGGCAGGACAAATGAAGCGCGGGCTTTCTTGCGGGACGCGCTCAGGCAGCTTCCGAACAACAGGTTGTTGTTGAATGATTTGCGGCTTGCGGAAGGCTGGCAGACGTTGCTTCCGCAAGCCGCCGCGCCAGTTACGGACCGCGAAGCTGGCGCGGGGCGGGCGCCATGCCGCCGGGCGAGGGTCTTTCATAGGGCGCCCGCGGGCGCGTCAAGCAGCCCTGCGAACCGCCCCAACGATGAGGCGCCTAATTCCCAATAGGAATGCTGACAATTGTACCCTGTAGATTCTCAGGGGCGCCTTTGCCGAATCTGATCGGGATGTGGCTCCCCAAAGTGGCGCCCTTGCCGGTGGGATTCCCATTCTCATCAAGCTTGGCCACGCCGTCAGGATTGTCGGCCGCGCCATACAGCCCATTCCTAATGGTCCATAAACTCCTCCCGATTCCGGGGTGCCAAAGGCGTAATAATACAGCTTAAACACCAGCAATCCATCTGTATCCCTCTTCGGGAGACGGTCTTCATTCTTCTCATTACCGGCTTTGTTGACAAAGGAAACACCGGAGGCGGGGGCTGTAATTTTTCCGGTGCCGCTATCATAGGTGTTCGCATCTATATTTAACTGAACGGTGTAAAATGTATCGTCGATATAACGGTGATGCACGTAAGCTTCGTATTTAAAAAGCCTCACCTTGTATTCGGTATCATTCTCGCTTAATTTTTCCGCATCAACCAACTCATTCCAGCTTGCGAGATGATACCTCACCGTAAATTTGTCATCCGCAGGCGCAATGTCCCCGGCCCCTTTATCGGGAGGCCCTTCTACAAAAGGCGCCACGTTGACAAGCCGGTTTTTTTTGTCAAGGACCAACCACATCCTTTGAATTTGGAGGTCCGCCGTTCTCATAGACGCTTAAATTCGCTTCAAACACGAAGTCATTCTTAAACGTTACGCCATTATACAAGCCGCCGCCGAGCATTTGCTCATAATAGGTCAAATCCCACTGAGGCGCGTGGGTTTGCAGAGTCATCAAAACCAGGTTGTCTTGTCTGTGTTGGACACAATATCCACGTCATCCTCATAAGCGTCCGCCACAAGGGTGCGGTTTATTCCCGCCAGAAGCAGCGCCTTGTAACCCTCACCCGGTGGAATCGCTATGCTTATATACCCTTGAGAAGGGGGGTCCCCACGCCCCGATAGTATACATCGTCAGTCTCATCCTCCGGAGTGCCACCGGCATCCTTGAACACCACTTCATAAAAATTCGCGTAGAACGACGCGGAGTCGAGGGCCACGGATCTCGCGTCCTCGCTCTGGGACCGCGGCGGGCTCACCCGTACTTTCACCGTCGCCAACCCCCCTTCATTTCCAGTTTTCCCGCCCAGAGTCTCAGAATCCGCCGCGCCGTCCGGCGAGAATCCGCCGCACGCCCCCAACGCCGTCAAAACGGCCGCCATGACAAGTCCGGCGCGAAACGCCGGCGCCCCCTTTCCAAAGCAGTTTCTTTTTCATAACCGCCCTCCTAAAAATAATGGTTTCCCCCTACGGAGGAATTAAAAAGGCCAACCGCGTTGCGCTTCATCCTGAAACGGAGTATACTGGCGATGCGTTTGGCAAATCCCAAAGCCGACGCTCTTCTTCCTGGAATGGGCCGGCTTTGGGATCCTCTTTTGTACTATGCGAACCGGCGCGCCGCGCGCCTTCGGATTCCACGCGATGAAATTGCGGATCCACTCATGGAATTCCTCGTCCCCCCTGGAGGATGAAGCCTTTGCCTTTCATATACCGCTCCTGCCATGCGGCGTTGATTTTCCCTTTTGGCATTGACGAAAGACCGGAAGAACGCCTCGCGCGAGGCTGAGAAAAAGACGGCGCGGCGCCGCCGTTTATCGCGGCATACTATAATTAGATTGAGCGATGGGGGGGGGGGGGGGATCGGCGAACATGAAGGCGGTGGCTAGGCCGGACGGCTTGTGAGGCTTGCTCGTCGAATTGGGCTGCTTTTTCATTTTTGTATGCCAACGCTCCTTTTTGAAGATTGAGGCTTTTCCAAAACCCGACCCGCGTCAGGGTTTTGGAAAAGGCGCGATTTTTGCGCTTTTGAAAGAAGGTATATAGCGTTTTCAGGGTTTTGTCAATGATTTTCTTTCAAATTGAGAACGAATTTTTAACGCGGACAGCGGCGGCTTAAAAATTCAGGCGGAAATAATGGCTGTCAAAGAAAAAGCCCGGCGGGTTCGCCGCATGGAGGGGGCGCGGAAAGTAAAGTCCATCGTCAGCGAATAGCATCCTGTGGCGGAAAAGCTGGCGCTGGGGAAGGACAATTTAAACACGCATACGATTTCATCGTTGTATGAGGCGTTTCCGGCGGAGGAAGCCTTTAAGACAGCGCGGAAGCTGGAAATCCATTATACGCCCAAGCATGGGAGCTGGCTAAACCCATAACTCCGCTTGTTTTAGGGCGCTTATGCGCTTAATTCATTGTGGTATATAGAAATAGCGAACATTTATAGACAGCCTAATTAGGTTGTTTATGAATCATATAACTCGTTGCAAGATAAAGAGTTAGTCCAATAGACAGCCTAAATTTTGCGGAGTTAGGGCTTAACCATTTGATTGCCTTTCATGCTTTGTGGATCATCTCCTTTTTTCTATACGTGGGTCTTCTCCGCAACGCCTTTGTCAAAACCGCTATGTCCGCTTCCCCTTCCAAACCGCGCGGGGCAAGCTCCTCCATGCTGACATCCAGCGAAAAAGGACGCCGCGCCACATGCTCAGGGTAGTGGGCGTCCGACGAGGTGGTGAGCGGATAGCCCAGCGTGTCAATTGAAGGGGGCAGCCGTACGCATTCCACCGCGGCCCAAGGACCGGGAATCACCACGCCGAGTTGGCTTGTCATGGAAAACGCCGGACGATCAACATGCGCGGGAATCACAATGCCGCCGTATTCCGCGACTTTGCCGCCTATCTGATCTACCGATAAGTCAAGCGGGTTCACTAAATAATACTCAACCTCGCCTTCAATATCGTCATGCTCGTCAACAAACACCTGATCTCCGGTCTTTTTAGGATCGTTTGGAAAAGGCGTGAGAATGGAATAGGCGTATTCGCTGAAAGCGAGGCTCGCCTCAAGGCTCGCAAACAGGCAGACCACATGAATTTCTTCTGAAGTTGTGGCTTCCATGCCGAAAATCGGAAGAATGTTGTACCGGGGGCAGACCTTTGCGAACGCCGGGCAGTTCAGGCTCGAATTGTGATCCGTGAGCGCGAGGACTTCAACTCCTTTTGACGACGCCAGTTCCGCCAGGGAATGGGGGCTTAAATCAAGAGACCCGCACGGAGAGAGACAGGAATGGTTGTGAAAATCGGCTAAAAGCGGCATGGTGTGAGTATATCACGATTTTTATTTGCTTGTATAGCCGATTCTTCTTAATGAAAAGGACAATAAGTATAGATAGGGTCTGTCCATAATGTAGACACATTATGGACAGACTTCCTTAAAAAACGCATTTTCGCAGCCTTTAGGCTGCGAAAATGCAAGGTCTGTCCGCAAAGTAACCGACTTTGTGGACAGACACTAGATAGTGTCTGTTCCAAAACGCGAATGTGCGTTCAGCGAACTACGTTTGGGTTGGTTTTGGATCCGCTTCTACAGCGGCGCCGTTGTTTGTTGCTATTGCGCGGAAAAACTGAGGCGCAGGGGCGCGCACAAGACGTTTCCGCCTTGCGGGTTTTTCAAGCTGGAACGGTAAAACGTAACGCGCGCATTGTACGCGCATTGCGTTAGCCGCGCCCCCGCCATTGCCTTTTACCTCCTTTTTCTGGTATAGTCTCTTCTATGAATATGGAAGCCTTTATTCTGGGCTGCGGCGGCATGATGCCGCTGCCCAATCGTCATTTAACATCGGTACTGCTCCGCCGTGAGGGAGAGCTGTTCCTGTTTGACGGGGGCGAGGGAACGCAGGTGTCCCTCCGCAGGCTCAACCTCCGGTGGAAGAAAATATCCGCCATTTTCGTGAGCCATACCCACGCGGATCATGTTACCGGCATTCCGGGCTTGCTTATGCTTTCCTCTCAGGTGGACCGCGATGATCCGCTGTATATCATAGGACCGCCCCGCATTGCGGAATATATTGAAACAAGCCGCCGCGTACTTGATATGTACATCAATTACGAAATCATAGTGAAAGAAATAACCGCCGCGTCTACGGTGTGGGAAGGAGCGGGATTCCGTGTCCGCGCCTTTCCGTTGCGGCATACAAAACTTTGTTTCGGCTATACGCTTGAAGAAGACAAACGTCCGGGCGAATTTCATCCTGAAAAGGCGAAGGCGCTTGGCGTGCCGGTGGGTCCCTTGTGGGCGAGACTACAGGCGGGCGAACCGGCGCCGGCTGCGGACGGTTCCGTGGTGAAGCCGGAAGATGTGCTGGGCCCGGCGCGATCCGGCAGAAAATTCTCTTTTGTCACTGATACGCTCGCCTTTTCGGACATCGCCGAAGAAGTCGCCGGTTCGGATATGTTCGTCTGTGAAGGCATGTTTGAAAAGGCGCTTCTGGAGACCGCCCGCGAAAAAAAGCACATGACAGCGGAGCAAGCCGCGGTTCTCGCGGCAAAGGCGGACGTGAAGCGCCTCGCGCTTATCCACTACAGCCCCCGTTATAACGATTACGATCTGAAACGCCTCGTAAAGGAAGCGCAGGCGGTGTTCCCGCACACGGTTCTTGCAAAAGACCGCATGGTTTTTCCCATTGAATATGTGGATTAGGAGTGTAGTATGAGTGATGGAAGTGTCTATCGTGACGGAAGCCTTTATGTGGTTGCCGGAGCCGCCGGGCGCACGGGACTCGCGCTGTGCGCGGAACTGAAGTCGCGGGGCTGCGCTGTGCGCGCCCTTGTGCATCGTCAGAATGACGTTGCGCTGTCGTTTCTGCGGCAATACGCGGAGGAGGTTGTCGTTGCGGATATACGAAAGCCGGAAGAGTTGGCGGGCGCGTTTTCCGGCGCCGCCTATGTCTACCATCTGGCGGGAATCGTTTCCATTGCCAGCGCTATGGACCCAGATTTATACGCGGTGAATGTTACCGGCACGGAAAACGTGATAAACGCCTGCCTGAACTGCGGCGTCAAGCGGCTTGTGTATACCGGCACCGTGCATACGCTGCCCTTTCACGACAAAACCTCAACGCTAAAGGAAATTCCGCGCTTTGATCCTGACGCGGCGCATGGGGCGTACGCCGTCACCAAGGCTCAGGCGTCCAATCTGGTGTTGGACGCGGCGCGTGATCGAGGGCTGGACGCGGTTATTGGTATGCCGTCCGGCATTGTTGGAGGCTTTGAACTCAAGCGCTCAAATTTCGGGCAAATGGTCGCGGATGTGGCGGAGCGCCGGCTTCCGGTTTACCTCAACGGACGCTATGATTTTGTCGACGTGCGGGATGTGGCGAAAGCCCTCGCCGATCTAGCCGAAAAGGGCGTGAAAGGCGAAAGCTACATTCTTTCGGGACATGTTGTTTCGGTTAAAGATATAGTCGCTATGGCGGCCCGCGCCGCAGGCGTGCCTCCGCCAAAAATCTGCCTGCCCCTGCCGCTGGTCGCGTTTTTCTCGTATTTCGCTGAATGGCGCGCGGTTCTGATGAAGCGGACGCTCATGTTTACGCCCTACGCCATAAAAGTGTTGGGGGACAACTGCAATTTCTCCCATGAAAAGATCAGCGCCCTCACCGGCTACTCGCCGCGCCCCATTGCGGAAGCCATTGCGGAACAGGTTGATTTTTATTTCAATGTCTATAAGCCGCAGTGTATGCAAACCGCGAAAAATTTTTTAAAGAGCGGCGCGAGTCTTTAGAGCGAGATGCGGGAGTTTTTTTAAAGAGCGGTGCGAGTCTTTAGAGCGAGATGCGGGAGTCTTTGTAAAGAGCGGCGCGAGTCTTTAGAGCGAGATGCGGGAGTCTTTGTAAAGAGTGCGGGAGTCTTTAGAAAGAGATGCGGGAGTTCGGCATGAGGAAAAAAATATGACAAAGGTATACTATTTCAGCGGAACGGGCAATACATTGTGGTCCGCGAAGCGGCTTGCGGAACTGCTGGCGCCGTGCGAGATTTTCAATATTGCCGCGGAGATGCGGCGGGAATCTATAACGATAGAAGCGGACGCCGTGATAGTCTTGTTTCCGGCGTACGCATACCAAACGCCGTCCATGGTGCGGAGGTTTCTTGTGAGAGCGGAAATCCACGCCTCGTATATCGCCGCGCTGACGACATTCGGGTCGGATCCGGGCGGCGCTCTCGCGGAAGCGAGCCGCATTCTGAAGCGGAAGAAAACGCCGCTGTCCTTCGCGGGCGGCATACCCTGCGTGGAAAACTACATCACGATCTTTGGCGTTCCCTCGTCCGCGACAAAAGAAAAACGCCTTGCCATGCAAAGAACGGCTACGGAAAATATGGCGCGGATGATTGGGGAACGGAAGACAAGCCGCGTGGTTTTGACGTTCCGTCCTTTTTCGACGCTTGTTTCCTCGCTTTTCCGCGTTGCGAAAAGGCTGTTTGTGAAGGGGTACAAAGTTGCGGATCGGTGCAATGGATGCGCTCTGTGCGCGAGGATATGTCCTGCGGGCGCTGTTATTATAATAGAAAACAAACCCGTTTTTTCATCCGCGTGCGAGCATTGCCAGGCGTGCCTCAACTGGTGTCCCATGCGGGCTATCCGGTACATCCGCATCTCGCCGGATTCGGAGCGGTATCATCACCCCGAGGTGAAAGCCGCCGATATGCTGATACGGGGCGGTGACTAGAGGCTGGTTTGAGTCGCTCAAGACAACTTCCAGGCTTTGACTTTATGAGCGACCGGCAGTATATTTTAGCATAGAAATTTTTTCAATTTTGAAAATTGAAAACTCAGTGGATGCGGAAACAGTGAAATGATTATGACTTTTAATAGAAACGAATTTGTGGGGGCGTTTGTCATGGCGCTTGATTTTTTGGAATCAAGCGTCCGTTCAAATGTCACCAATCATAATAAGCGCGTCGCGCTTATAGCGATACGGCTTGGGGAGCGGCTTGGGCTGCTTCTTGAGGATATGTTCGATCTCTACGCGGGCGCGGTGTTGCATGACAATGGCATTACCAATCCGGTTTACAACAAAATCTCTGGCGGCGCCGCCTCAAATCTGGAGCGATTCATGTCGCACTGTATAGTCGGCGAGGAAAATCTTAAAGTCTTTCCGTTCTTGAAGCCCCGCGAGGGCATGATTTTGTACCACCACGAGGCGTATGACGGCAGCGGTTACTTCGGTATACCGGGGAAAGCCATCCCGCTTCTGGCGCATATTATCCATTTTGCTGATATGGTTGAAATCATGTACGCGCGGGGATCGGATCGCAAAGAAGCCGGCGCAAAGGCGGCGGAATGGAAAGGCTCCCAATTCCTTCCTGAGTTATGCGAGGCTTTTGACGAGATTAATTCACTGGCGTTCTGGCTCTCTCTTGACAACAGGTTCATAGACGGGGAGCTTAACCGGAGCGTTCCCCATTATCACATGGAAATGACATTGCGGGAGTTGGCGCCTATAGCGTGTATTTTTAGTAAATTTGTTGATGAAAAATCGCCGTTTACCGGAAGACATTCTCGCGGCATTGCTGAGAAGTCGGAGATTATGGCGGATTTCTACAATTTTGACGAAGAGCGCAAGACAAAACTCATCTTGGCCGCGCACCTGCACGACATAGGCAAACTCGCGGCGCCAAACGCCGTATTGGATAAAGCCGCTCCTTTGACGCCCGAAGAATTCGAACTTGTGAAACCTCACGTATTTTATACGCGGCGTATGCTCGAAGGCATCAAGGGTTTTGAGGATATTACCGAATGGGCGAGCAATCACCACGAGAAGCTCGACGGTTCAGGTTATCCGTATGGGCTTGCCGCGAAAGACCTTGATTTCGGTTCCCGGCTTATGGCATGTATCGACATTTATCAAGCCCTCTCTGAGGAACGCCCCTACCGCAAGCCACTTGAATATGCGGAAGTCTCCCGCATTATGACAGGCATGGCTGACGGAAACGCCATTGACCGCGACATTACGGCGGATGTTCTTGAGGCGCTCCGGTGAGCGGCAATACTTTTGGGACGCTGTTCCGCGTCACCACCTTTGGCGAATCTCACGGCGCGGCGCTGGGGTGCGTCATAGACGGTTGTCCGTCCGGGGCGCCAATCGACAAAGCGATCATAGCGCGGGAGCTTGCGCGGCGCAGGCCGGGCGACGGCGCCGCGTCCACAACGCGGCGGGAAGCTGACGAGCCGGAGATCCTCTCCGGCGTGTTTGAGGGCAAGACCCTGGGTACGCCCATCGCCGTCATTATCCGCAACCACGATCACCATTCCGGGGATTACGACGCCTTGCGCGATGTGTACCGTCCCGGTCACGCTGACTGGACGTGGGAAGCCAAGTTCGGAATCCGCGACCACCGCGGCGGCGGCCGCGGTTCCGGCAGGGAGACGGTCGGCAGGGTCGCGGCGGGCGCGGTCGCAAAAGCCTTTCTGTCTCAATACGGCGTTGTCATTCAGGCGTGGTCTTCTTCCATTGCCGGCATCGCCGCTCCCGCGCCCGGGGATCCGTCTTTCAGCCTCGCGCAGGCGGAAAGCAACAGCTTGCGTATGCCCGTGTCTTCCGGGGAGCTTGAGGCGATTCTGGCGAAAATTGAGCGGCTCCGGCTTGAAGGCGACAGCGCGGGCGGCGTCG
>JAIRLZ010000109.1 GCA_031259035.1 Treponema sp.
AAACGGAAGGGGAAAATACGGTATCAGATGTGCGACACCTGTTAAATTAGTGCGTATGGGGAGCTAGGGGGCTAAAGGGGGAATTGGAAACAGGCTTCTCGGCAATGAAAAGCCTGATCCCTCCGCCGCGCAAACCGGACGCCGACTCTCCCCGCTCCCCTGCGGGCAGCGGAAAAGCGTGGAACAGTTTTTTCGACACTTTGCGGGAGGTTTTTCAAACCACCTGCAAAGCGCGGGGAACGCTCCGCGCCCCCCGCGCCGGTACTCCAATAGATTATGACATCTATAATAAAAAACACTTGCGTATGCTGAAAAATAGTCTTATCATACAGAAGGGACAGATCGCTGTCAAAGCAATGCCAACGCCGAGTAAGGAGGTAAATCTATGGCGACCTTAAATTTTGTAAAAGGCTCAGTTAAAGGCAGGATCGGACAATTTGTCGGCTCGTCATGGCGGGGAAAAGACTACATCAAAACCTACACGCCGCCGGGCAACCCCAGAACGGAAGGGCAGGTTTCAATCAGAAACATCTTTCAGCGCGTTGTTTTTATTGCGAAGTCAATTTACCATCCGGTTTTAAAACCCTATACGTTCCCCAAACCGCATAAAATGACCGCTCTCAATAAAATGGTTCAAATCAACAAAGAAATGTTTGACGACAAGGAATGGGACGCTTCCCTGTTAAAGATTTTTGAAGGCGCTTTGACCAACCCCGGCATCTCCGGCGCAGTCTTGTCTTCGGACAAGCGGATGCTTGCCGTCACCTGGGATGGAAGCAGGGGAACCGCGAGCGATGCGGCGATAGCCGTTGTTCATTCCGAGGAAGCCGAAAAGACGCTTTGCGTGATCACCACGCGGGACGCGGGAACCACCGGCGACTGGGACATAACGGAATTAGGCGGGATAACCGATCCAAGCAGGGCTCATGCGTATCTGGTGTTTTCCCAGCCTCCCGCGCCAGGGACTGCGGGAACCGGCGAAGTGTCAGGAACGGCGTACCATGCCGTAAGCGCGAGCACAGCCACGTAGCGGCGTTTTTTCGGATAAGACGCATTCAACTTAAAAAGCCTTCAAGAAACGTTTACAGCCCTTCTGTTGCGATCCATGAAAGCTTTTTGAGGAATCTGATATTCGAGAAAACGCCTTGATTGGCGGATGTATGAGAAAACACGGACATAGTGAAGGGGTGCGGTTCTGAAACTGCGGAACGGTTCCGGCGGTGTCCGCCCCTGTCTCTTCAGCGATGAAGCCGGACGATCACGCCGCGACCATAGCGCGGCGGGCGTCGCAAGAATGTGCCGCGCCCGTCCGCTCGCCGATGGCGGCGGCGGCTTCAATCTGCGGGAAAACGGCTTTCCTCAAGAACGAGATACTGAGGCATAAAAGGCTGAATCTTATGCGCCGCTTGCGGCGACCGGCGTTTTCAGGTAAAATATAAAGTATGAATTAGACCAAATTTTTTACTTTATTACAGGAGATAAAAAAGTGGCTGCCTATAGCGACCAAACTTACGGCAGCCATCTACAAAATAATTATGAATAATAGTATGCCACAAACGGCGCGGGATGTCCAGAGCCAAAACGCGGGCAAAGGCAACGCCGAAGTTTTTCACGAAAATTTCTCGCCCTATCGCGGCAGGCACATTTATCAGAAACAGGAGCCGGCGGGCTTGTTCGGAGACCCCCTTTCCGCGTGGCTCACCAGCGGACGCCCCCTGACCAGCGCCAAAATAGCCAGCGCCATTTTGGGCGAGGCGATAATCGGCTACTTCCTCGCCGTCTTCCCCCGCAGCTTCTGCGTTGACATCGACGACCACGCCGGAAAAGGCGCGGGCTACCTCCTCTCCGTCTACGACGCCGTATGCCGGAAGCTCGCCCGTCCGTCGCTCTTGTGCAAAACGCCAAGGGGACTGCACGCCTTTTATTTCCTCACGCATCCCGTGCCGGAACTCCTTTTAATCGAACGCGCCAAAGCCGCTGTCGCGGGCGTTCCCGCTGAAGTGAAGCCCACCAGCCAAATTGGAACTCGCATACCCGCGGAACGGCGCCTCATAGACCCGCTGACGTGGGAGCCGCTCAACCGCCCCTTCGCCGACGCGGTTCACGCTGCGGACAAATACCACCCTGTGGAACTCTTCGGCATGTCCGTCATGCCGGACACCGTCGTCGAAACGCTTAAAAGCCGAAAAGACAGGGTTGTCAAGGTAAAAGTTTGGGAAAAGATAGGCAGGCTGGAGGCGGAATACGCCGGCGAAACCCGCGGCGTCCGAGCCGGAGCGACCAACGACATTTTATGCGAGTTGATCCCTGTCTATCGCGGCGGCGGCTTGACGCCCGAAGAAGCCGCCGCCGAGTTCTCCGCCCTGCTCGACCCGTCCTATACCGGAGAGCTTCGGAGCTTCAGGCGGCTCGTCCGGCGGGTGGAATCGTTCTACAAAAAAGGGCCGGAAACCCGCTTTAACGCCATGCCCATGCAGGACCCCGACCTGTTCACGGAAATCATAGCCGGAACCGTCGTTGAGCTGGTGGCTGGGCCGACGGAAAGCCGTCAGCAGAAAGCCGCGCTGACCATGCGGCGGCGCACGGTGAAAAAGGCGGTGCTGCTCATCTTGGGGCGGAAAGCGTACCAAACCCTGCCCACTATGACAATGGCGGAAGTTTCTCCGGCAAACGCGAGCGATATAAGGGTTGCGAAAGAAACGCCGCCGTTTGTCTGTAACATCACCGTATTTGCGGACAAGGCCTACGGGGACAAGCGGCGGCATGAAGATTTGGAAAAACAGGGGCTACGGGTCCACACCCCGGTAAAACGGGAAAAAGGACAGAAGTATCTGAGCGGCGCCGACAATCTTTTCTCGCGCCTGGTGTCGAAGGCGCGACAGGCGATAGAGTTGTTCTTTAACCGGCTTAATGAAAAAAACCTATTCAATCGGCCTCGAAGGCGCGTTCAGCAAACGGTCTTATTGCATTTATCTTTGCCCGGCTTGCCGTAGCCGTTCTTTACCCTTGATTCGCATCTATACTTTTTTCTCTCTGTATGCTACCCTCTATCTATGATCCTACAAGGCTCCATCTTTTCTGAAACGCTTGGCATGAGCGTTGGTTTAAGCGTCTTCTTTCCAGAAAAATTACAGAAACGGAACGCCTGCCGTGCGGTGTACCTTTTGCACGGCTTGCATGGCGGCAACGGGACATGGCTTTATAACGCCATGCTTCCGGTACTCGCCAAAAACGCGGACAGTGTGTTTGTCATGCCGGAAGTCGGGAGGAGTTTTTATGCCGATATGAAGCGTGGCTACCGTTATTTCACCTATGTAAGCGAGGAACTTCCTGAAATCTGCAAAAGAAATTTCAATATTTCCACAAAAAGGGAAGACACTGCCGTTATGGGCTGTTCAATGGGCGGATACGGCGCTTTGAAACTCGCGCTTTCAAAGCCTGAGCGCTATGGTTTTTGCGGAGCTATTTCTCCAGCGTGTTTGTTCTTAAACGAGCTTCTGTACAACCTGCGCAAGGAGTGGGAGCGGTACAGCCGGACGGGACATGAAGCGGCGTCCATTGTCCGCGATTTCAAAGCGATTTTCGGCGACGATTTTCAGTACGACAGCGGCGACATTATACCGGAGCTTGCAAAAAACGTAGAAAACGCGCCGGCGAAGCCGAAAATCTATATGACGTGCGGCGCCGATGACGATTTATTGGCGGAAAACCGGCGTTTCGCTGAGGACATGAAACGGACGGCGTTTGACTACACCTATGAAGAATGGACAGGCGCGCATGACTGGAAATTTTTCAACGAAGCGCTTGCAAAAACGATTCAGATGTGGAATGAGCGGGCGTAAAAGCGATTCTCACAGCATGAGCCGCAGTCCATATCGCGGCTTTTTATGCCTCCATCGGAAATATGTGACCGGATTTATATAATGGGCGGGCTTGCTCAACCATCAGTTTCAAAACCAAATGAGTTTTGGAGCCGTTTTTTACCCCTAAAAAAATAATACATACGGAGGAGAAGCGTATATGAATTCAAAAGTCTATTTCACGGATTTGCGGTGTAGAATTGGAGACAGCCTGCTTGCAAAATTGGAAAGAATTATCGTCAGAGCGGGCGTTGAGCGGATTGATTTCAGCAATAAATACGTCGCCGTTAAAATACACTTCGGCGAACCCGGCAACATGGCGTTCCTGCGACCGAATTGGGCGAAGGTTGTCGTCGATAAGATCAAGTCTTTAGGCGGACGCCCCTTCCTGACCGACTGCAACACATTGTACGTGGGCAGGCGGAACAACGCGCTCCTTCACCTTGACGCGGCCGCTGAAAATGGCTTCAACCCTCTGACAACGGGGTGCCAGAACATCATCGCGGACGGCTTAAAAGGCACGGACGATGTGGAAGTTCCGGTGAACGGCGGCGTTTACTGTAAGACCGCCAAAATTGGGCGGGCTGTTATGGACGCGGATATTGTCATCTCCCTCAACCACTTCAAAGGGCATGAAGGGGCGGGTTTCGGCGGGGCGCTTAAAAATCTTGGGATGGGTTGCGGAAGCCGCGCCGGCAAGATGATCATGCACAACGACGGCAAGCCGCAGATCGATCAGAGCGTTTGCGCCGGGTGCAAGATGTGCGCCAAATACTGCAACGAAAAGGCGATATCCTTCGGTGAAAACAAAAAAGCGTACATCGATCATGGCGCATGTGTCGGCTGTGGACGGTGTATCGGCGTATGCAACTTTGACGCCATATCGAATTCCACCGAGTCCCCGTCGGTGAAGCTCGGCGCAAAAATCGCGGAATACGCGAAAGCCGTTGTTGACGGACGCCCCAACTTCCATATCAACATCGTGAACCAGGTTTCGCCGTATTGCGACTGCCACGGAGAAAACGATGCGGCGATCATTCCCGACATTGGCATTTTCGCAAGTTTCGATCCGGTCGCGCTTGACAAAGCCTGCATTGATGCGGTAAACGCCGCTCCGGAAATCCGATCCAGCGTTTTGCGCGAGCGGGAGCATGATCATAAAGATGCGAATGGCAATGACGATCATTTCACCAATGTTCACCCTTCAACGGATTGGCGCGGTCAGATACGCCACGCTGAAAAAATAGGGCTTGGCAGCGGTTCTTATGAACTCATCACGGTAACATAGGTGAATTTTTCAACTATACTCAGGCGGCGCGAGAAGGACGGCCTCCCTGAAATCAAAACCGCTCAAGAGGTTAGTCCGCCTTGCGCAAGCTGACCGGCGTTGTCATCGCTCTCGTTGTTTTATTTCTGGCGTGGGCGCTGGCGGCGAGAGCGGTGGGCAAACCGTTTTTGCCTTATCCTATCGCGGTTTTCAATGACGTAATCAGGCTTGGAAAAACAGGCGTGTTGGGAAAACACGCGGCCGCCAGTTTGCATCGCATCTTCTGGGCGCTGCTTACGGGCTTTTTCCCGGCGGCATTGCTTGGACTCGCGGCCGGACGCTCAAAACGGCTCAACGCCGTTATTTCTCCGTTCATGTATATCGCGCATCCTTTGCCCAAAGTCGTTTTTCTTCCCCTTATCATGCTGTTTTTAGGGCTGGGCGACACATCAAAAATCTTCCTGTTAGCCTTCGCCATTTTCAGCCAAGCGTTTCTCGCCATGCGCGATGTATCGGCGCGTGTGAATGAGAACTGCGTCACCGCGGTGCGCTCAATGGGCGCGAACCGGGCGGCGATTTTCTTCCATGTGATTCTGCCCGCAAGCCTGCCTGATCTGTGTACCGCACTCCGCGTCTGCCTTGGAACCGCGACAGCGGTTCTCTTTCTATCGGAAACCTTCGCCGCCGAAACAGGACTCGGCTACCTCATTGTCGACGCATGGACGCGGGTGGCGTATACGGAAATGTTCGCCGGCATCCTCACAATGAGCGCCCTCGGGCTGTCGCTCTTCGTTATTGTCGATGTGGCTGAACGCATACTATGCCCATGGGAGTAGGCTCCCGACAGGAAGCCTCTCATTTCGGCGTATACACGCCGGTGTTGTTCGGTTTGCCCGGGGTCGCGCCGCTTGAAACGGTGATGTACCAGTCCGCGGCTGTGTTTGTGTCGGCGGCGGTTTCCCTGCGGCAGATCGTCCGTGTGGCGGTGGTGTTTGCGCTGGAAAAGGCGTCTTCCGGCGCGGGAATCCCTCCCGCAGGAGCCTCGCCGGATGGCGCCGTCCACGCGCCCCGCTCGCCCAATAATCGCGCGGCTTTCGCGATGTCGCTCGAATACGTCTTGGAACCCCATGCGCCATCCGCCGAGAACAAAACCGCGTCCAGTACGGCGTCATCCTGATCAAGGAAAAAAACCGCGTCTGTTTTCCGCAGCCGTTCCACCGCACCCGGCAGCCAGAAATCCCGCGCCGTTGGTTGAGCGTCTGTCGCGGACGCCGCCGACACGTCTGTTCCATCTTCATTGATAGAGCCATCTTCATAGGTACGCAGGTGGATCACCACGTATTCCCCTTTTTTCACTTCGACAGGCTCAAATTCAAACGTCGGCGCATCCGCGCCGTTTGTCGCCACAAACATGCGCAACGCTCCCAGATTGCCATCGCTTGACATCTTGAGTTCCACAAATTCGCCTTTCGGTTTTGACGTTTCGGTACGAATTTCGGTTATCACGAAAGAGGGAATCCGATCATTGCGGGTTCTAAAGGATGTAAGCACATGAAGCGTATTTTTATATTCATCTTCAACAATAATGTCCGCGGTTACCTGTTCGCCCGCCGCCGCGCCGCCGCTCACCGCAATGACGACATCCGTTCCTTCAACTACGGATTCCACGTCCATATCCGGCGAAAAACGCGCTGAAACAAGCGCAACCGGCAGCGAAAACTGAAAACATATTTCAGCGGCGGAAACCGTATGAGCGCCAAGAAAAACCGGAGCCGAAGCGCGTTTATTGACGCCAAACGCTTCCTGTAATGTTGTTTCTATGTTTGAGCTTGAACAGGCGCAGAGCGCCGCCGCAACGCCCGCAGCCAAAAAAAGCAATCGTTTCATTAAAAGCCTCCATGTATAGTACGGCGTTGCCGTGCGGAACGCTTGCGCCGCATGGCGCGATTACGCGCCTCCACTGTGATAAAATTCGCAAAAAAGCGAGCCTGTTCCAAAACGCGCCTTATGGCGTCAGTTTTGGAACAGGCTCAAGCGAAAAAACGGCTTGCCCGGAAACAAACGGCAATATATAATTATCGCTGAAAAAAAGCGCGTATGTCGTTCCGGCTGTTTGCGAACCTTCGGTTCGGCGACGTTTTTGCAGCCCGAATAGAGGCTTTGCGCAGCAAAGACCAGGGCCGCAAAAATGTGGGTGGAGGCTGGCGTGGGAATGTTCGCCAATGAAGTTGGCGCGCGTAGCGAAATGACCTAGCCAGCCGGAACCCCGAGAGGCTTTAGCCCCGAAGCGCTAACAGACCTGTTATTACGTGCAGTAGGGGCGCCTACTGCACCTTTATTACGAAATTAATGGGATCCGCTATTACTGTTCCTTCTTTCCATTGGTTTATTGGATTTTGAACTGGCACACATTGAACGTTGGTCCCACCCGCATTATAAACACAATAAATCCAATATAAATCACCATTACTTAACTTATAAAAATTTCTCGCTATTTCCCATTGTGTTCCAGAGACAATAACAGGACTTCCTTTAGGTCCGGTTGTTGTCTTAACTTCAACAAGCCGAATGAGATTGCCATTATTCCATACCTCAAAATCAGCGCCAACGCCTATTTTACCTTCAGAATTTAAATCAATAATTTTGATACCGTCTTCATTTTTGTATTCATCATACAAAACACGGGCAATATAATCTTCTCCCCATCTACCGATACCTTTCAT
>JAIRLZ010000121.1 GCA_031259035.1 Treponema sp.
TGTGTTCATCAGACAAAGGGCGGGTAAATCCTATCCGCTTGACGTCCTCCTTGACGCGGGCAACCTTGCCGTGTTCTATTCCAAGCGCCGTAACAATGGGGAAGCGGATTTGTTTTACACGCCCGTGAAATTTTTGCGCCGCGCTAAAAATGGTCCGAAAGGGCTGGTCATTCCAACTCAAGAGAAAAATCTCCATATAAAAGTAGACCAGAAACGCTTGAAAGAACTGGAATTATGCAGAATTGAGAAGCTGTAGAAAGCGACTCGCATCCTAAACCCGTACATACTGTATGAAACGTATGGATATAATGCGCCGCAATGCGCGGCGTATTACGGCGCGCTATACGCGCGTAGCGGCGCTTGCGCGGGAATGCCTTTTTCCGGCCGGTTGCGCGGTCTGCAAAAAGACGCTCGTCACCGGAGAGGACGCTTGGTACGGACTGTGCGCCAGTTGCAGAAGAACATTTCCCGTTGAACTGGAAAACCGTTGTTTGATATGCGGGAAACCGCTTGTTTCCGAGAATGGTCTTTGTATGCGGTGCAGGCGGCCATCCCGCGACTCGCGTACGGACAAGCCGGAGGAGGCGTGGCGGCGCGATGAAGCGCAACGACGCGAATTTGACCGGCTGCTCCCCATTTTCCCCTATGCTGGCGTCTGCCGGACGCTTCTATCGGCTTATAAATTTGGAAAAAACAAGGCCGTCGGCAACTTTCTTATGGAAAAACTGCTGGAAGCCTTGCATTTCTTTCTTGAAGATTTCACTGAACCGGTCATGACGCCGGTTCCCGCCCGGCATGGAAAGATAAAACACGAAGGCTGGGATCAAATGGAATATCTCGCCCGCCTGATTGAAAAGAAAAACGGCGCCCCGTCCGTCTGTCGTTGCCTTAAACGGCTTCCATCGCAGACTCAGAAAACGCTGGGATACAAGGAAAGGGCGGTCAACCTCTTGCGCCGTATACGGTGTTTTCGGACTCCGCCCAAAGAAATTATACTGTTTGACGATGTGTATACGACTGGCGCGACCATGAACGCTTGCGCCGGCGCGTTAAAACAAGCGGGGGCAAAGAAGGTGTATGGAATATGCCTTTTTTACACATAGCTGCGGCGCCGTTGCGCCGGTCCATCTACTCAAGTCAACTCTTTGACGGCATTTTCTATTATTTTCAGATGTTCATACACGCACGATAATTCTTCGCTTATTATTTCCGCGCACTTGCCGGCGCCTTCTTGCTGTACCACGCCGCTTGCGAGATATTCGACAGAAGTGTTGAGGGACGATGCTATTCGTATAGCGTCATTAACTCGTGGATAAATTCCTTTTGCGATCCATCCCTGAAAAGTATTGAAACTGATCCCCGATCTTTTGGCGACCCATTCCTGAGTGGTATTTTGCTGTTTTATTATCTATCATAATTCGTCTTGTTAGACAGCGGAGGAGGCGCCTATGATTCAGTTCAATTTGTCTTGAAAGCCGGGGATAGCAAAACATTCACCTATGATGGGTTTGGCTTAGGAACTGTTCAGAAACAACATGACCGTTTGGTCATGTTGTTTCATTTTTGCGCGGCTCCTACTCTCACTCAGCGGCTTACCGCAGCCTATTCCGGTTTCACGTACAGCTACGGCGTTGTTTCAACGGCAGAGCCGCCGGCGGCGGCGTCAGCGGCGGCGGCTTCAGGCGCGGCGGAATCGTCATCCGCCTGCATCTGGGGCGCCGGAGGCTCCTCGCTGTTAAAATAATCATCGTCGACAGGAATCGTACCGGACGGTTTTGCAAAATCTCTGACTAATCCCATCAGGCGGCTGTCGTCGAAATACGCGGCGAGTGTTTCCGCCTGCGACCGGGTGTAGTACATGCTGATACGCAACGATGTCTTTTTGGGCGCATTGTCGGATCCCGTGTTGTCCGCTTCCGCCTTCGCTTCAAGCTGGAGGGTTGAGAAATAGGGGGTGAGTTGTCCCGACGCATTTTTTTTGAACGAGTAGCCGATGCGTATTTTTGGATGCGCGACAGCCCTTTCGGAAAAAGAATAGGGCAGCGTACTCCATACGGTCCTGCCCTGCGCTTCTCCATAAATCGCGCGGGATTTTGAATCTTTGGTGAGCAGTGCCTGCGCGTTATAGTCGCTCTTGTAGCGATCAACCGCCGCGATAAAAGCGTCGCGGTTGGGTTTGTCCCAGTATTGCAGATACGTCAGCGTCTGGTATTTGAATGTCAAATACACTTCATTGATACGGGGATCGAAGAACACTTTAACCTCTTTCGCTTCCAGAGAGGAAGAGAAGAATTTTTCGAATTGTATCACAACCGTTCCGATTTCAATGGGATCGATGTCAGCCACCATGTTGGGATTCTGTCTGGGCGGGGAGGATTCGCAGGACGCGAATAAAAACAATATGCTGGCAAGGATAAGAACGCCTAGCGAGGCTTGGAAAAATTTATACATCATATAATAAAGATAACATAATGGATGAAAAAAAACAAGCGCAATCGGCTCCTGCGCCGATTCCAAACAGTCCGGCGCGCGCCTGATCCACGCTCTCAGCCGATGTTGAGAGGTTTCTCCACCTGTGAGAGCATGGAGATCAGCGATTTTTTCAAAGCCTTTGACAAAAATCGTTTTTTGTACTATACTGAAAAGATATATAACAACTGGCTTCAAAACACTGCATGAAACCGGTTCAATCTCTGAAATAAGGAAACACTGTGGCAGATATCGAACCCGCATACGGCGCGGACAGCGGCGCGAGTACAACTGGAGAAAAAAAAGGAAAGATTATTCCGGTTGCGATAGAAGATGAAGTTAAAACCGCATATTTGAATTACGCCATGTCTGTTATTGTGGCGCGGGCGCTTCCGGATGTGAGGGACGGCCTAAAGCCCGTACATCGCAGACTCCTCTATTCCATGGACGAACTTGGGCTGCGTCCCGCCGCCGCGACAAAAAAAAGCGCGCGCATCACCGGTGACGCCATGGGCAAGTACCACCCGCACGGGGATATGTCCCTGTACGACGCGCTTGCGCGTATGGCGCAGGATTTTTCCCTTCGGTATCCGCTGGTGCAGGGGCAGGGAAACTTCGGCTCAATCGACGGGGATCCGCCGGCGGCGTCCCGCTACACCGAGGCGAAACTCTCCCGTTTGGGCGACGAAATGCTTCTTGATTTGGGCAAGGAAACGGTAGATTTTGCGCCCAACTACGATGAATCGTTGAAAGAACCGGTGGTGTTGCCTGCCGCCGCGCCGAACCTTCTGGTGAACGGCTCCAGCGGCATCGCGGTGGGCATGGCGACGAACATGGCGCCTCACAACCTCCGCGAAGTGTGCGGGGCGATTTGCGCGTACATTGACGATAACGATATTTCAATAGATGAGCTGATGCGCTTTATTACCGGACCCGACTTTCCCACAGGCGGCATTGTTTTTGGACGCGGGGGCATTCGGGATGCGTACAAAACCGGCAAGGGCAAAGTGCTGGTGCGGGGCAAGTTCGCTATTGAGACGAGCAAGACCGGCAAAGAAAGCATCATCTTTAATGAGATTCCCTATGGCGTGAACAAATCCGCGCTTATGGAACGCATCGGCGTTTTGACGCGGGAGAAGGAAATCGACGGCATAGCCAACGCCAATGATGAATCCGACCGCGACGGTATGCGCATCGTCATTGACCTCAAAAAAGACGCCATGGCGAAGATCGTGCTGAACCAGCTTTTCTCGAAAACGGCGTTGCAATCCACCTTCGGCATCATAAATCTGGCGCTTGTGAACGGCAAGCCCCAAACCCTGACGCTTAAAGAACTTATCGCGTACTTTGTGGATCACCGTGTGGACGTGGTTACCCGCCGGACCCAGCACGATCTCCGCAAAGCCGAAGAGCGGGCGCATATCTTGGAAGGCTTGGTCATTGCGTTGGCGAACATAGACGAGATTGTAAAGGTCATTAGGGCGTCGCGGGATATAAATGCCGCCAGAAACACCCTTGAAACCTCGTTTAATTTATCCGAAGCCCAGAGCCGCGCAATTGTGGAGATGCGGCTTGGAAGGCTCACCGGTCTTGAAATTGAGAAACTGCAAGCGGAGTTGTCTGAGGTGAAGGCGCAGATCGTGTATTTCACGTCTCTGTTGGCTGACAAGCGAAAGCTGTTTTCCGTTATAAAAGATGAGACTCGCAGCATTGCCGAACGGTTCGGAGACGCCCGGCGTACCGAGATCGTTGAAGGCGAGATCGAGAGCATCGACATTGAAGACCTCATCAGGAAAGAGGATATGATGGTGCTTATCTCAAATTTAGGGTACATCAAGCGGGTGCCGGTGTCCGCGTACCGCAATCAGGGGCGCGGCGGCAAGGGCATGATCAGCGCCAAGCTCGCGGAAGACGACTTTGTAAAACAGATATTTGTCGCCTCGACCCACGAATACGTCATGTTCATCACCAACGACGGCAAGGCGTACTGTCTCAAGGTGCATGAGCTGCCCGAAGGCTCCCGTATTTCGAAAGGCTCCCACATCAAGAGCCTTTTGATGGTGTCTCCCAACGAGGACGTCACCGCGACCGTTTCGCTCAAGGAATTTTCCGAAGACCAGTTCCTGTTTATGGGAACCGCGCGCGGTGTTGTCAAAAAGGTGAAGACACGCGAGTTTTTCAACGCCAGAACCAAGGGCATCCGCGCCATCAACCTTGACGAGAGCGACAAGCTCGTGAGCGCCCTGCTCACCGGCGGTTCCGATGAGGTGGTGCTGATCTCCCGCAAGGGGCAGGCGCTTCGTACTCACGAGCGACAGGTGCGGGCGATGGGGCGGACCTCGCGGGGCGTTATAGGCATGAAACTTGACGACGATGACGAGCTTGCCGGTATGCTCAAGGTGGAGGAGCGTGAAACCATGTTGCTCCTTTCCGAATATGGGTACGGAAAGCGCATTGAATTCGGCGAATTTTCACCGCATGGACGGGGAACCGGCGGACAGAAAATATACACGGTCGCCGAGAAAACCGGAGATATTGTAGGTTGCGTAAACGCGCTTGAAAACGATGAGATCATGTGCATCACAACACAAGGCAAGTCTATCAAGATCACGGTCGACTCTGTCCGGGTTATGGGCAGAACCGCGCAGGGGGTGCGTATACTCAACATTGAAAAGCCTGATTTTGTGGTGGGCGTTGACAGGATTGCGCGGGAGAATGAATAGATGTACACGAGGGTAATGCAAGAACCCGTCCCTACTCCTATTGAGAAAGGGATGCTGCTTGCCGGAACCTGGAAACATTCTTTTGAATATGTCAATCTTCTCGATATTTACAAACCGTTTTCAAAATTTCTGCCCAAAGCCGTGAAAGACTCCCGCATCAAAGAATGGCAGAATTTTCTGGTGCAGAACGAACGATTCCTGCTTGAAGCGACGTTGAGCAATGTAAAGTTATACCGGTGGGCGCAGGTTTTTTTCTACGACAAGGAGAGCGGACAGAAACTCTGGTACCGTAAAATCCTGCCGTTTTCAGGGTGGCGAATGCCTAGCGCGCTTTCCAACGCTTCCATTGACAGCCGTTCGTACGGTATATTTTTTCGCATCCACGATTGGCTTGACGCGAACATGGTGAAAGTTGATCTTGACATTGAACCAACCTCCGCGCGCCCTTCGTTTACCGCTCATCTGGAATTCGAAATTGATGAGATGAAACTTGAACCGATGGCGGTCAGCTTGCTGTTTTCGGAATCGCGGTCTATGTATTCTTACAAAGTGTTGTCGCCGGTGCGGGGCGACATGGTTTTCGGCGGACAGCATCTGTCGCTTGGCGGCGCGAAAACCGCAGGGCTTTTTTGCGATTACAAGGGCTATTATCCCTACCGGATGAATTCAACATGGTGCAATGCCTTTGGGTTCATCGCGGCGAAAGGGCAAACCGATCAAAAGAAAAACCGTTGCTACGGGTTCAGCATAGCGGAGAATCAGGCGAGGGAAACCTTCAAAAACAACGAGAACGCGCTGTGGATCGAAGGCAAGCTGACGCCCCTGCCGCCCGTACGCATCACGCAGCCAAACGGGATTCAATCGGACTGGATCATTCAGGACATGGAGGGCATGATAGACCTTGTGTTTACTCCCAAGGAGCCGGTTTGCAATGAGATGAATTTATTTATAACAAATGTGGAGTATAATATACCATTAGGGTATTATAATGGCATGGTGGTTACTTCAGAGGAAGAACACATACACGTTCATAACCTCTGTGGGTTGGGGAAAAAATTATATATGAGGGTGTAGCGCTATGGGAAAAGAAAAAGCAATCTATGCGCCCGGTGAATTGGAAAAAGTCCGAAAACGGTTGGGCGGCGTTGACCGCGAAGAAGCGCAACGTATGGCTAAGGTTTTGGGTGGAGAAGTCGGTGTGGAGCGAGGGGGCGGAAGCCATGGGTCAAGCGCCTCATCCGCGGCGGCACGAGGCGCAAAACCCGGAAGTGGCGCCGGCGGCGGGTCACGCTCCGCGTCCGCTTCGAAAACACCGAGACGCCGAATTGAACTTGTGTCCGATGAACAATCTGTGTTGAAACAGCCTTCGGACATACAGAGAGAAAACCCCGATGACGATCCTTTAATACCATTGGTACAGAGTTACTCTGAACGCCTCAAGATGGACAGGCTGGCATCCCAACCTGCGTTTGATATAAAAACCCTGTCGCAGGCTATTATCTCAATGCTCTCTTTTATTACAAGACCGGTGGATTTAGTCGCGCCGATTTTTGTCAATAAAAAGATGAATGAATATTACAAAGTAATAGAGACCCTCGTCGTTTCCACGAGAACCTTGTTTCCCAGAAACAACGCCGAACGCAATGCGCAAGTAAAAAGAACATCGCTTTTCGCCTACTCGGTGCTTGACGCCATCAGATATTGGAACATTGAACGGATAGCGGACGACATGGCAAAAATGCAGGCGCATCCTAGAAATGTAAACGTGAAAGACTTTGCCGCCATCTTGCAGGCGATCTACAAGCCGCTTTTCATTCTGGAGGATTTAACTCCTGACACTCACATAAAAGGTTGTTATAGACTCCTCTACAGGCAGCTTTTTGCGGAAAATCCCACTGAGGCGAGCAAGTATCAGGAGGTGGTGAAAAATACGCTGACCGCGTTTATCTTTATTCGTAAAGAAATTCGCTTCCGTATGTATCCGCTCTTAATGAAGCTCGTTTCTAATCGGTGTTTGTCCTACGAAAATTTCTTTGCGCAGCGGAGACGCCGCATCATGGCGTTGATCAATTTCAATGAATCCGAGAAAATTGCGCCTATGGACATGGCGGCTTCGCTCAAAAAAGCTTTCAAGGGCGGGAACAAAGAGCAGCCTGCCGCAAGCGTAGAAGATGAGCTGGTTGAAGAGGCGAGAAAACAGGCTGTCGCAGTGGAAAGGAAAGTTGTTGAGAAGGGGTTGAACTATCTTGAAATTATGTTTCCTGAAGCGGGTTGGGACAAACTGCCGGATTACCCGGATCTCTATCCGTATTTTCGGGGCATTCTACAGATGGCAAAGGGGTACGAACTTATCGCGCCGACAGACCCCGTACATCAGTTGGTCATTTTTACGCGTATTATTGAGGAACTGCTCATCGGACTGCGTTCCGTGACTTTTACCGCCTTGTCTGACGGGGAGGATGAGGGAGAGGGACTGGACGAAGAAATGACCGCCATCATAAACAACTGGCATGATTATATTGTCGCGAGCCTTGACAAAGAGTACATCTCCCGTTTAAGCGAATACTGCCAGGTGCTCGCCGAAGCTCCGGACGGCCGGACATCGTCCTTTGCGCGACGTATGATTGATGAAATGTGCTTTGCAAAACGCCTCTATTTTTTTCCGCACCTGCACTATACAGCCCAGAAGTCAGCGACCGCGACTCTGTTCCAGAAAAAAGATATTCATGCATTGCACCGTGAGGTGCGAAAATTGCGTAAAAATCTCGCTTTTATATGTGAGGAAATAGAGAAGGGCATGAAAGCGGGCGGACCGGAAACTAACGCCAAGTGCGAAGGGATTGCCAATCCGTGGAAACCCTATGTGTTTCATGTGGCGGGACCCATCTCAAGGCGTCTTGACGCGCTTTTGGGAGCAAAAAAGCGGCACAACGCTTCGTTGATCCTCTTCACGTTTTCTATTACCATCGTGTTGGATTATTTCCTGAATAACGCGAGCAGTTGGGCGTACAATCCGCCTAATGGGACGCTTTTCCGCAGCATTGAAGGGAAAGGCGCCGTGCCGCAATTCGGTGTAGACGAAAAGATAGACGCGGACGCTATTTTTAAGTCTAAGCTTAAAGAGCGGGCTGTTCAAAAACCCTAATGTACACGTATACACAGCATGAAGAATATTCTTATCGTAGATGACGAAGCGGGCATACGGAAAACGCTGGGACTCATTTTGGAAGACGAGGGATATCGCGCGCTCAGCGCGGAAGACGCTCTCGTTGCGCTTGATATGCTGATGAAGGAAGAAGTCAATGTCGTCTTCCTTGATGTGCTGCTTCCCAACATGGGCGGGCTTGAGGCGCTTGAAAAAATCCGCAAAAGGCATCCCGATATTGAGATAGTGATGATTTCCGGTCATGCCACCGTGGATATGGCGGTGCGCGCCGTGAAATTAGGCGCGTTCGATTTTCTGGAAAAACCGCTCTCTCTGGACAAGGCGCTTGTCACCTGCCGGAACGCCCTTGCTTTGCAGGCGTTGAGAAGAGAAAACCTTTCGCTCAAACGAAATTCCGGCGTTCAGCAGGAAATCATCATAGGAACAAGCAAGCGAATCGAAGAGGTGAGGAAGCTGGTGAAGCAGGTCGCCGCAAGCGATTCCCGCATCCTCATAACCGGTGAAAGCGGGGCGGGAAAAGATGTTGTCGCGCAGGCGATTCATCACTATTCCGGCAGAAAAGACGCGCCTTTCGTGGAAGTCAACTGCGCGTCCATTCCGGACGCGCTTATCGAGAGCGAGTTGTTCGGACACGAGAAGGGCGCTTTTACCGGCGCGGTGTCGAACCGTATAGGACGTTTTGAGATGGCGGATCACGGGACGCTTTTCCTTGATGAGATCGGCGACATGTCTCAACCGGCGCAGGCGAAAGTGTTGCGCGTCATACAGGAACAGAAGATAGAGCCTTTGGGCGGGGAGCGTTCGATACCGGTGGATGTTCGCATTATAGCGGCGACCAATAAAGATTTGGAAAAAGAGTGTGAAGCCGGACGCTTCAGGCAAGACCTTTTTTTCAGACTCAACGTCATTCCGGTCTACATGCCTCCGCTTCGGGAACACGCCGATGATGTGCCGGGGCTTTTATCCTATTTTCTGGGCAAGATGGGCAGCGAAAAAGCCGCGTCCATAACTTTTGACGAGTCCGCCCTCCAGATGCTCCTTTCCTACAAGTGGCCTGGCAACATACGGGAACTGAGAAACCTCGCCGAACGCATCGTGGCGCTGTCTGAGAGCAGCCGTATCACCGGCGGAGCCATCGCCGGCTTATTGCGAAAACCTGATGGAACCCCAAATGGAAGCCGCGAAGACGAGCCGCTTTCGGTGGACATACGGGCGCTTCCGTATAACAAGGCGAAAGAGGCGTTTGAAAAGGAGTATTTGGCATGGCATTACCGCAAAAACGGCTGCACTATAGCCAAAACCGCGGAAGCCATCGGCGTATACCCCGGCAATCTCCACGCGAAATTAAAAAGATATGGCATTACGAAAAAATGAGCGGGCGCTGTTCTCGCGTGCATAAATTTCCTCACATAATATTGACAAAACGCGGATAATCTACTATACATAAGTAATGAGACTTTCCCAGACGCATCTCGCGCTGGTTTTGAAAAGGCTTTTGTGAAAAACTTTTGAAAAAGCGGTCTGAAGGCGGCTTTCCCAACGGCGAGCGGCGGTTGCGCGACTGAAGTTTGGAGAAGGCATCGAGCGTATAAATAATGGACTTGTTTAACAACCCGATTGGTTGTTAAACAAATCGCGCTGTTTTTCAGGCTAAAGCCGGCTTTAGCCTTGCAAAACCGCGTTTTTTTAATGGTTGTTGTTCAGAAACTGAGGTTTCTGAACAACTCTAATGTACAAAAATCCTGGGAGGGCTTATGAAGGAACTTACCATCCGTCAGCGTGAAGTGTTAGACTTCATCACCGGTTATATTAAGACCCATACGTATTCTCCGGCAATACGGGATATTGCCGTTCATTTTGGCATGACGCCGAAAGGCGCGCATGATCATGTAACCGCGCTGAAAAGGAAAGGGTGTCTTAAAAACGATTCAAGTTATCCAAGAACCATTGAGATTTCCGATGACAGCCATCCGCTTGCATTCACAGACGTGCCGATTCTGGGAAGCATCGCCGCCGGCACGCCCATCTTCGCGGAAGAGAACTATGACGGCGTTATCACCATGCACCGCTCCATGCTGAGGAAGGGGCGCGATTACTTTGCCCTGCGAATACGGGGCGATTCTATGGAGGGCGCCGGCATTTTCGAGGATGATATTGCGGTGATTGAGCAGTGCGACGCGGTAACCAACGGCGAGATTGCGGCGGTGCAGGTGGATGAAGCCGGCTGCGCGACCGCGACTATAAAACGGTTTTTCAAAGAATCGAACCGCGTGTGCCTTATGAGCGAGAATCCAAAATATCCGCCCCTTTATTTTTATCAGGAGGGAAATCAGGATGTCCATATCCTCGGCAGGCTGTCAACGGTTATCCGTTCCTACTAAAGAGACGCAATGGAAGCGAATTTTCTCTTTCTCGGTCCCGAACTAGGCGAGAAGCAGGACGCGGTTGACGAAATCCGCGCCAAACTGAAGGGCGCCGGCGCTTCAACCGCCGCTGGCGCTCTGGAAGAGACGGCTTTCTACGCGGGGGAGACGCCCATGCAGGACATTGTTTCCGTACTGCGGAATGGCTCCCTTTTTTCAGACGCCCGTCTTGTTTTTATCAGAAATGCGGAAAACATCAAAAAAAAAGAAGAGATAGACGCGCTCGCCGCTTATATTGTTGATCCCGCCGATAATACGACTCTTATCCTTTTGTCCAATGAAAACAGTATTGCCAAGCCCATTGAAAACGTGATCCCCCCGAATGGAAAGCGAATTTTTTGGGAAATGTTTGAAAACCGCAAACACGAATGGCTTGCGAATTTTTTCAGAAGAGAGGGGTTTTCCATAACCAGAGAAGGCGTTGACACTATACTTGAACTGGTGGAGAACAACACCGAATCCCTGCGCCGTGAATGCTCGCGGCTGTGCCAGTTTATAGACTCTTCAAGCAAGGAAAAAAACATTGCATCTGAAGACGTGGAAAAATGGCTTTCCCATACGCGGGAGGAATCCACGTTCACCTTGTTTTCACGCATCGCCCAAGCCGATCTCGCCAAAAGCCTTGAGTCCCTCCACACCCTGCTCCTTGCCAAAGAAGCGCCGCCCGCGATTTTCGCCGGTTTGACATGGTGTTTTCAGAAACTGCGCGATTACCTCTTCCTTATGGAGGAACATGCCGTCAATGACGCGGAACTCAGAAAAATCGGCCTCGCGTCTCCCAAAGCGCGTAAGGATTACGAGCAAGCCGCCCGCTTCTACGACACGTGGTCTGTGGACGCCTGCCTCTCCCTTACGGCTGAATACAATGTGCTGCTGCGTTCCGCAGGTCAGGGGCTTGAAAATCTGCTCATGGACAGGTACGTGTACAAGTTGTGGGAGGCCGGGCGGCGCTCATAGCCTGTGCGCCTTGGCCGCTAGGAGCCTGTGGGACTTAGGAACTGCGCAAAAATAAAATATGGAACATGTTATTTCCGCGCGGATCCTTAGAGTAATTCGCATAAAGAAATGCGTAATTTTCGCCTTTCGAGGCTCCTAACGCAACCCTTCCGCTTTCTTCAGTCCAGACACCGCCAGATACGTCGCCGGCGTCATAACGACCTCTATGGCGCACTTGAAGAAATAATTCGTCAGTACGAGAGACCAAAACAATTCCCAGCCGAAAACGCCGGTCAGACTCGCTATGATCACAAAGACAAGGCTGTCTAGCAATTCCCCGGCAAGGGTGCTGCCTATAGTTCTGATCCATAAAAATCGTCCGTTCATGGCTTTTTTTATGATTACCATGATGATGGAGTTGGAAAACTCGCCCGCCAAATAGCCTGCGAGACTCGCAAGCGCGATACCGCCCGTGCTCATGCCGCCTAAAATGGCGTCAAACGCGGCGCCACCCGCGTATTGTTCCCATTCGGCGTCTGCGGGCAGCATACGGAGCAGGAAGAACAACAGGGAAGAAAACGCGAGGGCTATGAAGCCCGTCCAGATGACTTTTCGGGAAGCGCGGAATCCATAGACTTCGGTGAGTATGTCGCCAAACACGTAAGACAACGGGAAAAGGAGGGTGCCGCCGTCAAAAGCCATGCGGGTATTGAACACGGAAAAGCCCAAATCCACGATTTTCGCGGAAGAGGCCACATTGCTGACCACAAGAATTGCGGTGAAGAAGGTCATCACCCTGTCAAGGCAACGGAAACGGTCGCCAGGTTGAGCGTTGAAAGAGACCATAGAAACTCCTTGTTTTGTTTGGGGAACAGAACGCCGCTTGCCAGCGATCCGTTCTCTCTGGCGGGTTTTACGAGGAAGACCGCCTTCTGTCAAGAAATAATATACCAACAACGCCGCAGGTGTCAAGCGTGCGTGATGCCTCATTTAGAAAAAGTAACTTTAGACCGCCGGTTCCCTTCCCGAAGGAGAGGACTGAGCGGCGATGGCCTCCCGCAACGCGAGGACGGCCTTGTTGACATTGTGGTGTAAGTGAACCGGATTGTAAAGCCCGCGGAGCCGGGCGAGTTCCGCTTTTACCTCGGTCGTGCTTTTTCTCGTGCATAGTTAACCCCATGGTGACCTCCGATACCTGTCGCTACCGGATAGTCTGCCTCGATTTGGGTTGCTTTTTCTAAATGATGCGCGGGCTCCTTTGGGTTACTTTTTCGATGAGCCAATGCGCCCGCTTGACATTTTTGTAGTTTTTACTATAATAGAGCGATATTTTAACCTATGAAATGAAAAGGATGTTTTCATGTACGCTTTAGTTGAAATAAAAGGCAAACAGTATAAAGCTGAAAAAGACGCGCTCTTAAAGGTCGATCTTCTTGACAAGGAACCCGGTTCGGCGCTGGACATTGATTCGGTGCTGCTTATTTCCGGTGATACGGTTACGGTGGGAGACCCCTATGTACGGGGCGCCTGTGTGTCTGCGGTGGTGGAAAGCCACGGACGGGACAAAAAGATCATCGTGTTCAAGTACAAACCCAAGAAAGATTATCGCAGGACAAAAGGACACCGGCAAGGGTATTCCATCATTAAGATCAAAGACATTGCAAGCGGAGGTACCGCGCAAAAATAAAATGTGGAACATGTTATTTTTGCGCGGTTTCTGAGCCGGTTTCAACACGAGAATCAGGCGGGACTGGTTGCGGGAAAGCGGGCGTTAGACTGTTTTTCCCTAAGGAACTGTTCAGAAATAACATGACCGTTTGGTCATGTTATTTCCTAATTGCGTAAGCAATTAAAACAAAATGCTGTGCATTCTATTTATGAACAGTTCCTAAATCTACAGCCTGTTTCCAATTAAAACGGCGGCAGGCGCGTGACATTCTAAAAGAGAAGTTCACGAGATGTGTTAGTTGCGGCAGATGATTGCCATTGAAATTGTTTTGGATAATGATCTTCTCAAGCAGTGCAGGATAAAAGGTCATGCCCAGGCGGGCGGCAAGGGAAAAGATATTGTTTGCGCCGCGGTTTCGGCGCTTGCGCGGACGGCGGCGGCGGCGCTTGCCGGTCAAGACGGCATTGCGGCGCGTTGCGAGGCGAAGAAGCCGGGTGAATTCTTTTTGGAAGTAGTTGAATGCGCCGAAGCGAAAAAGGATTTTCTGTCTGGTGTGGGAACCTTCCTTACGATTGGTCTTGATTCTGTTGCGAGGGACTATCCAAAACAGTGTTGGTTGTCTATAAACACTGCCGTTTAGAAAAGATAACGTAAAACAAAGGAGCATAATCATGGCTAGAAAAAGAGGCGGAAGCGGCGCAAAGAACGGGAGGGATTCAAATCCCCAGTACCTTGGCGTGAAGGCGTCCGGCGGTTCTATAGTTAAAGCGGGAACAATTATTGCGCGGCAGCGCGGCACAAAAATCCATCCGGGCGCGAATGTGGGCTTGGGCGGGGACTATACGTTGTTCGCCCTTGTTGACGGCGTAGTGTCCTTTACCCAGCGCCGCGGCAGAAAGCTCGCCAACGTAGTGCAAAACTAGCGTTTGTCTTTCATATAGCCAATCGAGACGTGGAAAAATTTGCGGATGAAGCGTTGATTGAAGTCTCCTCAGGCGCGGGCGGCAACGGCTGTGTGGCGTTTCGGCGTGAAAAGTATGTGCCAAAAGGAGGTCCGTCCGGCGGGGACGGCGGCAGAGGCGGGGATGTCCTCTTTGTGGTCCGGCGCAATCTCCGCACCCTTGCGCACCTGCGGCACAAGCGGCATTTTAAGGCGGAGAACGGCAGGGATGGCGAAGGAGGCGGCAGATACGGCAGGAACGGCGAGAACATCGCCGTGCCGGTGCCGCCCGGCGCCGTGCTGAAAGACGCCGATTCTGGCGAATTGATTCACGATTTTGGCAAAGATAAAAGCGATTTTTTGTTTCTGAAAGGCGGCAACGGCGGGTGGGGGAACATCCACTTTAAATCTTCGGTGAATCAGGCGCCGCGCAAAGCCTTGCCCGGCAAGAGCGGAGAACAGCGGCGTATTCGCGTTGAGTTGCAGCTTATGGCGGACATCGGTTTTGTGGGTTTTCCCAATGCCGGCAAGTCTTCGTTGCTGGAAAAATGCACCAACGCCCGTCCTAAAATAGCGCCGTATCCTTTCACCACCAAAATTCCCAATCTTGGCGTGTTGACGGTTGACGACCGCGACGTCATTTTAGCCGATATTCCGGGCATCATTGAAGGCGCGTCGGAAGGGCTTGGACTCGGCATACGGTTCCTCAAACATATTTCCCGTACGCTGGCGCTCATCTTTCTCATTGACCTTTCCGATGACAATTATCTTGTGGCGTTCGACGCCCTCTACAAAGAACTGGAGAGTTTCTCCCCGGAACTCGTGAAAAAGCCCCGCGTGATAGCAGGATCCAAGTTGGATGTTGAAAACACCGCGGAGCGCTTGCGGAAACTTAGGGAAAAATACCCCCACGAAACCGTATTTGGACTTTCGGTGTTTTCAAGCGAAGGGCTTGCGGATTTTACGGCTTTTGTCATGAAACTGGTGACTGAAGCGGAAAATTCTGAGAAAACCCACGCGGAGGATACGGAGCCGCAGCCATGAGAGTCGCAATCCTTGGAGGCAGTTTTAACCCTGTTCACATAGGACACCTTGCGCTGGCGGACGCCGTGATTTCAACCCTTGAGTACGACCGCGTGATCTTTGTTCCAGCGTTTATTTCGCCGTTTAAACCGGATGCGGACGCGGAAAACCCCCAGGACAGACTCGACATGCTTGTCTCGTCAATTGCCGGAGATCCGCGTCTTACGGTTGACGATTGCGAATTGCGGCGCAAGGGCGTTTCCTACACCATTAGCACGGTGGCTGACATTATCCGGCGTTATTGCCCTGACGGAAAACCCGGTCTTGTCATCGGCGATGATCTTGCCCGCGATTTTACGCAGTGGTACAAGTCGGATGAGATTCTCGAAAAGGCGGACATCATTATTGCCAGGCGGATTTATAGAGAAAGAATGGATGCGCCCGTTTTTCTTTTCCCCCACGCGGCACTTGACAATGAAATTATGGACATATCCTCTTCAAACATGAGGGAGCGCATAGCGCAAGACAAAAACTGGCGGTACCTTACGCCTGCCGGAGCGCGGACCATCATTGAAGACCGGCGGCTTTACAAGCCGCTTTCCGGTGGTTTAGAAGAATTGGAAGCAATGAAAAAAAACGCCTCTACGCGCTCCTTCGCGCCCACCGTCGCGCCTTTCTCACAAATAGTGTACATGGAGAACGAGGTGCGGAGGCTGGTGAGTCCATCCCGCTTTCTCCATTCCCGCAATACGGCGCTTCTCTGTTACGACTTATGCGTCCGCTACGGACTTGATCCTTTGAAGGGCTATCTTGCGGGCGTTGTCCATGACATCTGCAAATCATTTCCGAAGGAAGAACTTTTCAGGCTTGCGCGGAAAGACGGAGAAGAGATGACAAAAATGGAGCGAAAGAAGCCCTCATTGCTCCATGCGCGGGCGGGCGCCGCGCTGCTTAAGGAACGCTATTCCATTCAGGATGAAGCTGTTTTAGAGGCGGTGCATTGTCATACGACGGGCAAGGAAAACATGGGTCCGCTTGCGAAGATCGTATTTATGGCTGATAAAATCGAAGTTTCCCGTCCTGAGGTGAAGCCTTCTCTTCGGGAGCTATGCGTCCGCCCTCGGATAGGTCTTGATGAGTTGTTCGCCGTGGTGTTGGAGGAGACCGTCACCTTCCTTATGGCAAAAGAACAAGATATTTCTGAAGGAACGTTCCGGTTGCTTGATTCAATGATCAGGAAATCAAAACGGTGAAACGGCGGCTCAAGCTGCTTCGCGCGTCCAAACGCGACGCAAGCGTGTTTTTTTTGCTGCTTATCATATTGTTGACGGCCGGAGGAATTACGACGGGCGTCCTGCTTGTCAATTACGACCCCATTCAGGAAGCGCTTGCATCCGATCAGGTCATAAACACGCTTTTTATTTTTGAAGGAGAACCTCAAGATGGAGCAATCAAGCCCCTCAGCGCCTTTCTCCTGATGTACTACCCGGCGACCAAACGGGCCGCGGTTTTTAACATTCCCGGTCAAGTCGGACTGATCCTGACGGACATTAACCGCGTCGATCGTATTGATTCGATCTACGATCCTGAAAATATAGACATTTATAAAAACGAAATAGCCTCTTTTATTGGCGATGAGATTGATTATTCAATCGTGTTCAATCTCAATACGCTTGAAAAAATGGTTGATCTGCTGGAAGGCGTCGAGCTTTTCATTCCGGCTCCGGTGGAGATGTATGACAGTACGCCGCCGGTTCTCTTCGCTTCGGGCTTGTGCAGATTGGACGGGAGAAAGACCCGTTCCTACCTTACTTATAAGTTGCCTCACGAGAACGATGAAGCGGTGAATTTAAGGAGGCAGCGTTTCTTCTACGCATTTATAAAGCGTCTTGGGGAACAGAACAGGGCGCTGAAACAAAAGTCAGTCGCCAAGGTATATCATAGCCTTATGAAGGCGACCATGAGTGAGCGTGAACGGGAGAGGCTTTTTGATGAATATTCCAATATCAACATGGATAGGGTGAGCATACAATCCGTTGCGGGAACCACACGTGAAGTGTCGGGGCAGACCCTGCTTTTGCCGTCTTACAATGGGAACCTCATCAAGGAAGTGATCCGCCAGACCCTTGTAAGTTTAACCAGTCCAGTGGAAGGTCAATTTAGCGACAGGGTGTATACTATTGAGGTGCTTAATGGCACCGCGATAAATGGGCTTGCCGGCAGAACCGCGGAATTGTTGAGAGGCTTCGGCTATGATGTTGTTTCCGTCGGGAATACCGAATCCCCATATGACAACACGCTTATTATTGATCAGTTGGGCTATCAGGCTGCGGCGCAGAATTTGGGGGCCATTATACGGTGTTCCGCCATTCAGGTTAGAACAACCGATCTTGAATCGGATGATGTGGAAGACATCAACGCTGCGATGAATTATAAATCTGATTTTATTCTTATTATTGGGAGGGATTTTAATGGACGATATGTTGTCGGCGGATAACGCCGCAACGGATAACGCCGTACATTCACAAACAGACGGCTTTGATCACATCACGGCCGCCGATATATCGCGCCTGCTTGTCGAACACAAGGGGCGTGAAGTGGTTGCGCTTGACCTCCGCAGTCTCAATGCGTGGACGGACTTCTTTGTCATTGCTAGTGTGACAAGCGCTGTCCACATGCAGGGCTTGGAGCGGCAGATAAAAGAATTCTGCCATTCCAGAGGCATAGAAATAGTACGCGCTTCAACCAACCCCTCATCTCTTGATGAGGAATGGAAACTCATTGATTTGGGAACAATAGCCATTCACCTTATGACGGAAAAAGCCCGTTCTTTTTACGAATTGGAACGGCTCTGGTCACAGGCGAAAACGATGCCGTTGTAGTTTTTACGCAAAACCGGCGGCTAGGACATTGTTTGCTCAACGCCCCGCAACCGGTTTATGCGTAGCGCCCTCAATGCGCGCATTACGCCCTATTCGTCATCAAAGCCGCTGTCGAAACCATCATCATCTTCAATGCTAAAGCCGTCGAAGTCATCATCATCATCATCGAAGTCTTCGTCGTCAAAGTCATCATCTTCGAAGTCATCATCGAAGTCTTCGTCGTCGAAGTCGTCATCATCGAAGTCTTCGTCGTCATCTCTACCGAAGATGAAATATGGTTCTTGATCACCGTATTGTTCTTCGGTGTCTCCGTTTGCAATGGGAATAAGCATAAGTTCCTCATCCAAATTCTCAAAACAAGATGAATCCAATATAGTATCCATATAAGTCTCCATGTATATCATAATTAATGTATAGAGAAAAGATAATGGAGATATTCGGTCTATGTCAACTAGGTTGCCGCTTTTTTAGAAAAATTTATCTAAATTATCGCTTGAAACCGTTTTTGGCTCATAGCGTTCTCTTACATGAAACAGCCGCGCCACAGCTTCATCAATATTTTTCGCTCTTCCACACGCCGCGATGGCGAGACAGGAGTCTCCGGCAAGCTCGCCGTCCGCGATTTCCGGGACGGTAAGGACGCAGCCTGTGAGATCGGCTTTAAGCTGGTTCCACAGCCTGCTTTTCGCCTGTCCGCCCGACACACGCATCCCGGTAATGGCGAAACCATTTTTCTGAAACGTATCCAGCGCATTCTTCACCTGAAGCGCCATCGTTGCGAGCGTCGCATATCCCCCGCCTTTTTCCTGTAGGATGTTTCGCAGGAGTTCGTCATAGGAACAATGCATCTGACCGCTCTCCATACGGTATTGATCGAACAGACTCCCAGATTGCGGGATGATGCATCCCAGATTCCACCTGTCTTTGTGTACGTGGGGAAGCGTCCGCAAGCCGTCGAAAACCAGCGCTTTCCCAGTTTCGGGAGAAGACGCGCAGAGGTTCACGCCCTCCGAAGTTCCGGCGCGGTCGCAGACAAGACCTGGTTCTATGGCGCCTGTTCCGATGAGCGCGGCGATAAAGTCGGGGGCGCCCGCGATAATAGGGATATGGGGCTTGAGATTGAACCGTTGCGCCGCTTTTTCAGAGACGCCGCCGATAACGCAGCCCATTTCCACAAAAGGGGGGAATTTCGCCATATCCAGATCGAAGAGGGCGCATTGACTCTCATTCCAGTAATACTCCTCGTACAGACTATTGGGGAGCGCGGTCACTGGCTCCGCTCCCAACATAAAGGAGACCCATTCCTGGGCGGAGAGGAAGCGCTCTGTTTTTTCATACAGCGCCGGTTCGTTTTGAGCGAACCACGCCGCGTGGGGGAGAAAGAAGGATTTCGTGTTCCCGCTTTCGCCGGAAGCCGCTCCAGCCACGCGGCCGTCGCACCAGAGTAGGGGAGGGAGGCTTTTTCCGTCAATGGTATACGGCACGAGCGTGGGTCCGTTTGCGGAAACGCAAATAACCTCAAGGCGATCCATCGCGCTCGAACCCGTCCGCGCCACATATTCGGCGGACAAAACGGAAAGCGCCGACGCAAGGGCGTTCTCCCAGACTACGGTTAGGGCGGCGTCCGTCCGCGCCGGATACGCCTCTCGCGCGAATGCCGCCGGAGTTCCATCAATATCAATGAGCGCGGCCTTGAGGGATGACGTGCCTATGTCCGCGCTTAAAACAAGCGGTTTTTTTAGCATGTATGTTTTTATCAAATTTTGAGAAATGTTGCAAGAATGGGATTGGTCGGCGACCCGCTTGGCTGCTGGTTAATCTGCGGTTAGCGTCCAAGTCGTGCAATTTCTCGCCGCAGCGAATTGCGTTTTTCATAAGGAAAAGGGGCGTGGAAGCGTGAGGTTCATTGAGGAAGGCGGCGGCGCGGCGCTTGCCAACTGGCGCGCCAACAGGCGCCGTCAATTGAGATGCCGCGTCATGTTAAGCCCGCAATTGCAACATCTGGTTCGCTACAGCCCGAACGTTTTCCGCCGATATATAGTACATGAGCGTTATAAAATTGCCGTCTATTTTTTCTTCCGGCATGGTAGTGCAAGCGCAAAAACCCGTCGCCATGTGGGGATATATCGTCGATGCCAGTCCTTCTGATAAAAAAGAGGTTGTATCCATCGCCTTTCTTGGCAAAACATACGCAACCGAACCTGATGCCGGGGGAACGTGGCGCGTTGTCCTTGGTCCGGCGCAAGCGGGCGGCCCCTATACGTTGCGTGTTGACTATGGACGTGAGTCGCTCGCCATAGACGATGTGTATATCGGGGACGTTTTTTTATGCGCCGGACAGTCCAACATGGAGCTCCAAATGGAGCGACTCAAAGACGATTATCCTGAGGAATGGGTGCGGGAATCGTATCCTATTATCCGGGAACTGCGCTTCCCTTATGCGATGAACTTTTCCTCCCCTCAGGACGACACGGCGCAAGCCTCATGGAAACAGGCGTCAAAGGAAACGCTCGGCGGCTTTTCCGGCGCGGCGTATTTCTTTGCGAAAAAATGGAGCGAGACCCATCACACCCCCGTTGGCCTCATCGTTGCCGCCGTCGGGGGCGCAACCATCGAATGTTTTATGAGCAAGGAAAACCTCCGCGCCATTCATTCGCGCGGCGCGGAGCTGGCGGTGTATGCGGACAAGCTCGCGGATTCCGCATATGCCGATGCCCTCATCGCGGAAAACGCGAAAGAAACCGGAGCGTGGGACTCGGTCGTTTCACTTTCCCGCGATTCGCTTGCGGGCGATAAAGACTTCCTTTCCGGGCGTTGGACAGGCGACGGCTCCATTGAGCTTCCGGGACGGTTTGCCGAACAAGCGGCGGATTTCAAAGATTTTCGGGGCGTTGTGTACCTTAAACGAAATTTTATGGTACGCGCTGAAGACGCGGGCAAGAAGGCGAATCTCTGGCTGGGAACCATTGTCGATTCGGACGCGGCTTTTGTCAACGGGAGCCGTGTTGGAGAAACCGGCTACCGCTATCCGCCCAGAAAGTACGTCATTCCCACAGGGCTGTTGCGCGAGGGTGAAAATGCCATTGTCTTACGGGTTGTATGCAATAACGGCTTGGGCGAAGTTACGGTTGACAAGCCCTTCGCCGTCTTTTTCGGAACCGCGGCCGGAAGCGCGAAAACCGATTTGCCCGCAGACAGCGTTGATTTGACCGGCGAGTGGCGGTACAAGATAACCCTCAGAACCGGCGAACGGCCGGCGAACTTCTTCATACATTGGCAGCCTTTCGGTCTTTACAACGCGCTTGTCGCGCCGGCGTTGCGCCTGCCGCTCCGCGCCGCGCTTTGGTATCAAGGAGAATCCAACGCAAATTCCCTGGAAGACGCCCGTGAATACAAGACGCTTTTGCAGGCGATGATCGCGGAGTGGCGCGGCAGGGCCGGAGAGGAGGATCTCCCCTTTGTCATTGCCGGTCTTCCTGTTTTCGGCTCCGCCGAAGATCCATTGCGCCCCTTCTGGGCTGAATTGCGGAAATCTCAAGAGGCGATTGCTTCAAGCGTTCGCCGGACGGCGCTGGCCGTCTGTTATGATTTAGGAGAATGGAACGATCTTCATCCGGTGAACAAACGGGGAATAGGAGAGCGATTGTTTGCCGCCGCTCAATCTGTCGTTTGAAAAGGGAAAGGAGACTTTTCATATCGCTATACAAGCGCACAACGCGCGCTATGCGGCGCCGTTCTCTTTTTCCTTTAAATCCTTTTTTAGCTTTTCATTCCACGCGGCGATTTTTCTTTTCAGGGACTCGGCGTCACCGCTTTCCCCTAGCACACTGTGTAGATAGCGTAAAGAATTGAGAAAATCAAGGCTCTTTTTAAAATCGTTCGGCAACTTGGTGGTTAATTCATATTTCTCACGGAAGATACTCGCGCCTCTAGAGAGCAGTTTTTTAATAAGCCAGAGGTGGTAAACCGTAGGTTCATAATCAGGAGAACGGAGATCTGTATTAACCACCGCCTTTCTTAGATCCAAAAAATTTTTTATTATCGTTATAACGCGCCCTTCAAGATCAACCAGCGTCCATTTCCATTTGGGATTCTCTCCATAAGCGGCTTTTAACAAATCAACGGAAAGACCTAATTTTCTCACCAAGAAATAGCGTTCTCGCGCGCTGAATGACGCAAGGAGTTCAAGTTTGTCCTCATACTCTGCGTAGGGCGCGTCAAGGAAAGGGGAAACCACTTCTTCCATAAGCGCAATCGCATCAACAATCGCTTTTCTCGCGTTATTTATGGCGTCTTCGTTCCTTTTGTTCAGTATCGATACGGAAAGAGCATTCAGAACGATATAATAAGAAGAAAGATCGAGCGTTTCATTCGCCAGTTTTACCTTGCTTAATGCAAGTTCAGCCGGATCTTCGGGGGTTTCAGTCAAGAATTTTGCCTCCCATGCGAGAATCGTATCAATTGAACTTTGATAATCGGAACATTTATCCAGATATTGTTGCGTTTTGTCCATTGTTTACTCCTTTCCCATATTTCGCAAGCATCTCGTCCGCATGCGCAAGGGCTGCGGCGCCCGCGTCTCCAGCGAGCATACGGGCAATCTCTCCCCGCCGCTCTTCCGCATTCAAGGGCGCAACGCCGGTAAACGTTCTCCCCGCCTCGTTCCTTTTTTCCACTTTAAGATGATTATCGGCGCGAACAGCGATGCTCGCAAGATGGGTGACGCAAAAAATCTGCTTCATTGCGCCGATTTTCGCCAAATATTCACCAACGGCGGCCGCGACTTCCCCGCCGATGCCCGTATCTATTTCATCGAAAACCAGCGTTTCAAGCGTATCCGCGTCTGAGAGCACGGTCTTGATGGCAAGCATCACACGGGAAAGCTCGCCTCCGGACGCTATGCGGGAAAGTTCTTTAAGCGGCTCGCCCGCGTTAGCCGATATGAGGAAACCGATGTTGTCCGCGCCCCACGGCCCGCATACAAGACCGGACTCTCCTTTGGGGGCGACATCAACTTCAAAACGGGCGTGAGGCATACCCAAGCGGGTCAAAATTTCGGTGATCTTGCCGCTTAAAACATGAGCCGCATCCTTCCGTTTCCCGCTTAACGCCGCCGCCCGGTTTGCGATCTCCTTTTCAAGAGCGGCGATTTCCATTTTGATCTTGCCGCGGTTTTCTTCAATACGTGAAAGCGCTTCAATTTCCGCTTCCGCCTTTTCTTTGTACGCAAGAATTCCATCTTCATCATTGAAAAGCCCGGTGTTGCCGCCGCCGTATTTTTTTTTCAATTTGAGCAGTACGTTCAGGCGGCTCTCCACTTCTTCAAGCCGTTCGGGATCGTAGGACAGAAGATCACGATAGCCGCGGAATTCTTCGGCAATATCCTCGGCTTCGTAGAACATATCTTCCACCCGTTTCAGGAGGGGTGAAAGAGAGCCGTCAATATCCGATGCGTTTTCAAGGGACGTCCTGGCGCGCCGCGCCAAGGTTACCACGGAATCCCCGCCGTCAAAAAAGGCTTCCGCCGCGTTGTTCACGTAACTAGTCAATTTTTCAAAATCGCCTAAACGGGAAGACTCGTTTTCAAGCTCCTGTATTTCGCCTTTTTGGGGATTCGCCGCCGCTATCTCATCAACCGCGTATTGGAGCATTTCGATCCTGGTCTCACGATCCTTCTCCATGCCAGCGTGCGCTTCCAGGATTTTCCGCTTGCCGGCAAGCTCCAGAAACACTCGGTTGAAGTCTTGGACTTCACGCTCAAGATGCGCGAAACCGTCGAGGTACTTCCGGTGGCTTTCGCCATGCATGAGGGTTTCGTGCGAATGCTGCCCATGCAGATCGAAGAGCAGCGCCATAAATTCCGCCAAATCCGCGCGCGTTACGGGTACGTTTTGTATATAAATGGCGCTTCTGCCCGAAGATTTGATGCTCCGCCGGATAATGACCTGAGACTCTTCGATCTCAATGTCCCTTGACGCAAGCCAATCAAGCGCCTCCCTATTGCCGTTTCTGATCGACGCCACCGCCGAAACACTCGCCTCGTCGGCGCCGGTGCGTATCACGCCGCCGTCCGTTTTTCCGCCAAGAAGGAAGCTCAAAGATCCCACGATGATGGACTTGCCCGCTCCTGTTTCACCAGTCAGTACATTAAAACCTTTTTGAAAAGAAAGAGAAAGGCTGTCAATGAGCGCGTAGTTCTTGATGGTGATCTCTTCAAGCATACTTTTAACAACTATACTATTGAAAAGTTTTTTTTGCAAGAGTATAGTAATTGAAAAGGGGATTCGTATGCAAAGTTTATTATGGACAGCCGGAGGATGCGCGCTGTTCTTTCATTGTTGAATGTTATGATGGACACAATTTCTATAAAAAATCCTTTTAACGAAGCGGCTGTCTTCCACGTGGAAACGCTTTCCAGTACCATGGACGCATCCCGCGAACTTGCGGCGCGCGGCTTTCCGCACGGAACCGTGATCGTGGCTGACCGTCAAAGCGCGGGCAGGGGAAGGACGCCGGAACGAGTGTGGCGTTCAGCGTCCGGCAATTTGTATTGCACGATTTTATTGCGGTACAACGGTTTTCAGGATATTCCTAAACCGCTTGCCCTGAAAGCGGGGCTTGCCGTTGCGTCCGCCATAGAAGACTTTATCGCGGGTTTATTATGTGACGCTCGACCTGCGGCGTTGGTGAAATGGCCCAACGACATTATGCTTTGCCCACGCGCGGCGGATGCCGGGATGTCCGGGGCGAAGAAAGCGGCGGGTATCCTCAGCGAGAGCGATGGCAAGACCGTGTTCATCGGCATTGGGGTGAATGTGGCGCAATCCCAATTTCCAAAGGATTTGCGGGAAAAGGCGACTAGCGTCGCGCTTGCCTGCGGCGCGGCTTTGGGAAACAACGACCGGTTTCGGCTGCTTGAAAAACTTCTTTTTTATCTGTACCGTGAATTACGGCAAACGGACGATTCATGGAGGGGGCGGCTTTCCGAACGGCTCTACAGGAAGGATGCGCGGGTGCGCTTTATCGCGGGCAAACCCGATTCAGGCGAGATGATTGAAGGTATCCTCCACGGCGTGGGCGAAGACGGATCCCTGTTGCTTTTAAGGAATGAAACCAGCGGCGCTGGCGGCGGCGGCGAAATTGAAGCCTTTTTGACGGGCGAGTTGGATGTGTATCAGCGCGAGTAGACGCTTAACGGCCGCGTCCGCTGGCGGCGTCCGCTTCGGCCCCGAACAGCGCGATTTCAAGCGCTGTTCGGGGATCGCCGTTTTTGCCCACGCGCTTGATGGATGCCGCCGCCGTAATCAGACGCCGGAGGTCTTTGCCAGAGCGTTCGTAAAAAGACGCAAGGTAGTCTTCGCCGGAATAATAGAGGCGGTACAGTTCCAGATAGGCGTTGTTTATGGTCATGGTTGAGAAAAAACGGTAATGTTCTCCCCGAAATCGCTGTTCGTACTCCGCCGCAAACCGTTCTTGGGCGCGGGCTATAACGCGCTTTTTTTCCCCCAGCTTTTCCTCGCGGGGAAGTGTCCCCTGGTAGATCGCGTCCAGTTCGGCGATGAGTTCGCGGATAAAAGCGACAAAGGCCGCGCTGTCCGCTTTGTCATCAAGCATGGCGCGGTATTCCGGCGAGTCGCCGCCGAAGGTCTTTTCCATGTAGAGCCGCGCCCCTTCGCCGCCGACAAACTCAGCCAACTCCTCGTTAAATTGGGACTGGCCCGCAAGGTATACGGTGGCGTGCAGTTGCTCATGGATCAAGAGATCGGACAGCCGGTATGTTGGATACTTTTTCATGTACGAATAGAGGGGGTCTTTGAACCAGCCTAGGGCGCTGAATGCGTCCACTCCCCGTATCCACACGTCCAGCTCTTTTTTTTTGAGTTTTTCCACTTCCACGCGCGCGTCTTCCATCTTGAAAAAGCCTTTGTAAGGAACAGCGCCCACCAGAGGAAAACGCCACTCATAGGGAACAAAGGCGTCCGGTTGAGCGGCGGACACCACCGCCGCAAGATAGTCGCGATCAATGGATACATAGGTTGTATAGTTCTTATTCGGCTTTAGACCCAGTTCTTCTTTGGAAAAGCGGCGAATATCCCGCACTAGTTCCACAAAACGGCGTTCTTCGGAATCCGCGGATAGCTTTTCCAGCGGAACCGCCTTCGAAAGATAGCCCAGCAGAATAAAACCTTGTTTCAGGGTATAACAGCCTGAAAAGCACAGCAACGCGACGCAGATCAAAACAAACGCCGCCAGCGCGGGCAAAAACGACCATACAAAGAGAGGGTGGATTTTCATATGGTACAGTATAGCGAAGACCAAGCCGCTGGACTAGGAGTTTGTTGCGCTTCGCGCCCCAAATCGGAGAAAAGGCGTATTTTTGCGCCTTTTCTTCCGCTCAAACTCCCAAAGCAACCCATAAATCGTGGTTTTCATGGCTTTTTTCAATGAAAAAACCATGAAAACCTACAAGCGCAACAGACTGCTAGAGGCGTTATGAATTTCTTTTCGCTATTGCAAAAACGCGCACTTTGCGTTATTATTTTTACAAGGAATTTTGAAAAAGTGATTCAAATCTTGTTTTTTTTACGGTATAGAACGCAACTGCAAAGAACGCGGTCGGACCAACTTACAAACGTGGAAAGCGGATTTGTCAAAGCGATTGAGGCGGCGAATGGAACCGTTCATATCAAGACTCGATGCATCACCGCTTCTTTTGACGAGGAATCGCTGGGAATATGGCTCAATATTATCAGTGTTCTGGAAACAGGATTCAATTTGCTGAAAAAAAACTGCCCTCTTCCCGCCGGCGGCTACACTTTCGCCATTTGTAAGAATGTTCCTGTTTTTGAAATGGAAGGCGTCTGCCGGGCGCTCGCTTCACGGCATGGGGAAAGCGGCATGTGGTGCGCCCTGGAAATGAAGAATGCGCTCAACAGTTACTGCGTCTTTGAAAGCGACCAGTTTGCCATACGCGCCGGATCAACGGAAAGTTACGTACAAATAAAAGGCATTGAAGCCATTTCCCGCAGCGTCCGCAAAGCCACCGGCGCATTTCCCCTGAGTGATAAAGTCGTTCGTCTTATCAAACAGGATGCCGGGAAGAACATCGTTTTTTCCGGACCGGATTTTATCGGCAAACGGGAGGGCGTTTACCGTTTCTGCGCATTGGAAAGCGTCGCGCCGCCTCTGATCCTCCGTTTCCGCCGTGGCGCCGGCGCCGCTGTTCCGGACGGCGCCGCCATTAATGGCGGCGCCGTCATCGCCGCATTCGCCGATGTGATAAATCCTAAAATACACACGTTTTTAACAACCGGCAATGACGCCGCCGACGGCGACTGGCAGAAACGGCTTGAAAGTTTGGATACGCTGAAAAAAAACATCTTTCGAGAGCGTCTCCGCGCCGAATGCTCTCCAGCGCTTGCTGGCGCTATCAGGCGTTTTTTCCGGCTGCTAGTCGATATGTATGTCGCAAAAACGAAAAAAAAGAAAGCGCGTCCTGTGATTGTGGTTGAAAATCTGCATAACGCGGACACATTAGCTAGAGATATTTTCCTTGACGGGTATAGCGAAGTGAAATTTGACGCGGTAGTTTACGGAACCTGTATAGAAAAAAAAGATAAGAATGTGTTTTTAAACAAATGGGACGCTGTTTTTTCAAAGAATATTGTTCTGAGTTATAATATGGATGCGCCCTTGATCGATCTTCGTGAAATGTCGGGCGATTTGTGGGAATTGGCCTATACCTTTAACCTCTTGCGCAATTTCTTTCCTGGGCATCTGTTTCTCCGCTTGTTTGAAGAAACCGGCAGGAATCCGTCCATACTGGTTCGGATTTTCGCCCAGCTTGCCCGTATCGGGGTTATTGACTGCGTTGATGATCCGCTTCCGCGCATTCCCAACTTCACTATACTTGCGGAGCGGTTTTTAGGGGACAGAAAAGCCGTGATCTACGATTTTGTAAAAACGTGCCTGCTTCAAGCCGTCTCCAATGGCAAAATCTCAGCGTGTTTTAACCTTATCGAGGCGCTTGCCGATTTGCGCGCCGAAATTTCCGATACGCTTCTTTGGAACGCCCTGTATTCGGACATTTTCAACGGAACAGCCGCGAAAATACATCTTTCTATCGCCCAAAACCGTTTCGACGCCATCGTTGGAAAGGAACGGGGTCCTGCGGCGCGGCGCCTGTTTGTAACCCTTAACGCGCTGATACATGGAGACAAAAAAGACGTTGAAAAGGCGTTTGCCACCGCCGCGCTGGACGCGACATCGCCCTTGTATCAGATGGAGCTTCTTATTAATTGCGCCTGTTATTATGTGGGATCCAGACAGCAGGAGCAGGCGTTTGAGATTCTTAAAAAAGTGTTGCGGATGAACCATGATCAGCGCAAAACAAGCCCCGCAAAGGTTTTCAGACTTATCGCGCTGGGAAAACTGCAAGTTGGCATACGGAGCGAAGCCGTGGAGTACATCACCATTGCGGTTGAACACGCCGAAAAACAGGGCGCTAGTGACGAACTTGCCATTTGCTCGTATTACGCGGCGAACATCCACTATCTGGTTGGCGATCTTTCCAAGGCTGAACGGCTTGTCCGCGCCGCCGAACACAACGCGGTTGCCGCCGGATGCGGCAATTGGACGGATCGCGTCCGTTTCTTGCGGGGCAGATTGCGTTTTGAATTTGGATTTTATCAGGATGCGCTGCATGTGTTTGAAAAGACGATTGAAAACTTCTCGGAGCCGCTGACAGATGCCATGAAAAACACCATAAACGCATGGATATTCCGCGCGAAGTTTTTTTCAAACTTCAGCGACGCGGAATCTAACGCCGCCGCCTTGCCTGACGCGCCCAATGCAAACGATGGCGCCGATCCTTCCAACCTTGAGATTCTTCTTTTCAAAGCCGAAGCCGCATATCTTTCCGGCGACTATGAAAAGGCGCTTGAGCTTTCGGAAACCATAACCATGTCCATTCCGCCCGAAGATTTCCTATGGACGGAACGCCCAGACTGGAGCAGCGGCTTTGCCCAAACCGAATTGTTGAGCATGTGCGAACGAGATTTTTGGGGCAGGAAAGCCTCTGTATTTCACGGTCTCGCGCTCAGCAAAATTTCGGAAAACGCGGATGATAAACAACGGGCCGTAAAGGACATTGACTGGCTGACGCGCGGCGAAGTGCCTCCCGGCACAGATACATGCGATTTTTTCTATTTTTACGCTTTGTACCGCGTTTTGCGTGAATCAGGCGCGTCGCTTGTCAATATAAATACGGTCGTCGGCACGGCGTTTAGGCGGCTCCAGCAACGCAGCCTGAAAATAGATGACACGGAAGCCCGCAGGGGTTTTCTGAACCGCCCCTACTGGAACAAAGCCCTGATT
>JAIRLZ010000200.1 GCA_031259035.1 Treponema sp.
CCGGCGGCGAAGCACATACAGTCCCGGTATACGAAGTTTGAACCGCTTGACTGTTTATTTTTTATGCCAACACTTTTTCAAATGTATGTATTTCTTTTAACTGATTTTCTAATATTTCCTTTTCTTGTCTTATTTCATATTCATTTTGTATTCCAATCCAAAATTCAACACTATTTCCAAAATATTTCGACAACCTTAAAGCGGTATCTATCGTTATTCTTCTTTTTCCTCTTATTATTTCAGAAATTCGCGTAGCGGAAATATTTATTTCCTTAGCTAATTTATATGCGGTAATTCCAAAGGGTTTTAGAAATTCTTCTTCCAGTATTTCACCAGGTAAAATCGGTTCTATCTTTTTCATCTTACTCTCCTTAATGATAATCTACAATTTCTACATCAAAAGCGTTGCCATTATTCCATTCAAAGCATATACGCCACTGATCATTTATTCTAATAGAATATTGTCCTTCTCTGCTGCCTTTTAATCTCTTGGGGTTTAATTCCCCGCCCTTTAGGGCGTAAAACTGAGGGCGTGGGGGATTTGTTCCCCCACATACGCAAAGGTTTCAAGGAGAAATCTTTAATACCCCGCCGTTCACGGCGGGGATGCTTTATTCGCACAGTCGATTTAATACCCCAGCTTGCCGCAATTGAAGCGGACGGCGCTTACAGAGTTTTGGCATTAAGCCAGTCGGTATTATAAATTTCCTTAGAGTCGAACCGAAGGTTCGTAAACCGCCGGTAAAGTTCCTCCGCCTCCCGACAAATCTTCACGCTGTCGCTGTCGCGCTCTTCCCTTTGATATGCCCCACCTTCTGGGTTACGGAGTGTTTCGGCGGCGTCTCTATCAGCATGTGTACACGCTTCGGGCATACACGCCCTCCGCTATCCGACTTTCCCGTTCCTTCGCCGGTTCGTGAAATATGCCCCCAAGCATTTTCCCCCCTCCGTACAGCCGTCTCTTCCGGCGTTTCGGACTACATTTAGGCGGCGCGAAACGCGGCGGATTTCTTTAGAGCGCCGCCCAAGCGCCGCAACCCCGAAGAGGCGCGGCAAGCGCCGGCGCCTGCCGCGCTTTAGATTTGTCTGCTGTCCGTATCGAAAACCGTACCGCCCACATCCTGAACCTGAACGCCGGCGCGGTATGTTTGCAACGCCCGCTTTTCCCGATCAAGTTCGGGGAAAGAGTACAGCGTTTCACCCGTTTCGCCAATACTCACGTCCGGCTGGCTGTACGCCCCTATTTCTTTGATGAGCTTGTCCTGAGCTTTATCGAGGTTTGCGGGCCGGGCTTCCGGCGTATTCACCGCTATATCCGTACTACGCACATTATGCGGAGACGACCACACCCGGCTAAACGCCACCTTCCGTAAATTTTCAAGCGCAATCGCTTGGTTGCTCTTCTGCACCTTGCGGTCGCGTATCGCCGGAATAAGCCAGAACAGCGCCGAGAAAACCAGCGGAACCACGCCCAACCCAATGGCGATGACCGGCAAGGGGTTTGACGAAACGCCGGTAAGCAGGGCGTAGGTGACGCCATAGAGATAGGAGGCGGTTTCTCTTGTAGCGTGTGAAACAAAGTGGGACACTTTTTCTCCGTTTCTTGCGACAGACGTTACGATGCCGACCGCGCCTGTGTTAAGCGCATTGTACAAATAGTATCCGCCGAACAGCACGTTTACGCCGTTTATGATGCAGAACCACGTGTTCATACCGGGTTTATTGGAGGAAAACCGTTCGAGCGGTTTAATCAGGCTGGATCCGCCGAAGGAACGATCCGTGACGTCGAAACGCGCAAGCAACTCGTCAAAGCGGTAGACAATCGTGCCGTCACCGGTGGCTTCCGGACTGCCGCCGAATTCCGCGCAATACGCGGAGATGGCTTCTTCGGCCTCAAGTTGTTTTTTGCCCGTAAGCATGATGAATTCAGGCAGGGAAATGACGCCTTTGTTCGCCTGAAGGTAGGCTATAACGGCCCGCTTTTCCCTGGTTTCCCAGTCCGCGTTCGGATCCCCGTCGCCGAACACAAAGGAGAAAATCGCCTTGTGCAAGGGACGCGACTTGGGGCGCCGCTGTTTGCTTCCATAATAGGAGGGATCGAGCGACTTGGTCAGTTCGGAATAGAACCAGATGCGCATGATAAAGTTGAATATGCCGCTTGCAAGGTAAAGCCCGCCGCCTCTGCCGGAACGACTGTCCGAACTGTTGGAAGAACCGCCGCCTATGGAAATCACCAGCGCCGCAAGGGCGAGAAGCATGAAAAGGGCGAAATACCCTATCAGCATGACCATGATCCACACTTTGAAAAGCCATGACGAGAACAGCGCCACGCCTTTGCCGATCTTCCCCAAAAGATTCCGCATGAACACGCCGGCGCCCCGGTATTTGCTCTTGAATCCCTGTGGGAAGGAATAGAGAATTTCTCCTGATTCGGTCACCTGAAGCCGCGCCGAATACTCATCAGCGACTTTCGGGACAAGCTCTTTAACCGTGGCGAGCGGAAGGCTCGTTCTCCCGACAATATCCGCAACGGTTACGCCGGTTACGCCGGGTATTTGCTTTCTGCACGCCTCCGTTATCTTCAGGTAGGCGGCTCTATCGTCAATTTTTCGTATGGTTCGCTTCATATATATCTCCCGTATCAACAGCGCGCTCCCTCCACAGGACGCCGCTCTCAACAACTTTTCGCATTATCAATATTGCCTTCCAAAATTCTGGCGAGCGTAATATTTATAAAATAATCATCAACCAGTTTATTTACCTTGCTCCATACCTTGTGGCTGAGGCACGTGGATATTCTCTCACAGTTTCCGGCGCGTTTGTCGCACGGAACGGTCTCCATCTCTTCTCCCGACGCTTTCAGTATGGATTTGAGCGTTATCTCCTCAAGCGGTTTCTCAAAGAAAAATCCTCCGCCCGGCCCGCGGGCGGACGCCACAATGCCGGCTTTGCGGAGTTTGAAAAATATCTGCTCCAAAAATATGGGGGAAATGCGCTCCTGTTCAGACAACGTGTTAATGGATACGGGACCGCTGTTTTTCCCCAATTGGGCTAACGCCAACGTCGCTCGCAAAGCGTATCTGCCGCGAGTAGTAATTTTCACAAAAACCTTCCTTGCTTAGGGATTTGCCCTATTATACAATATACAAAAAAAAATGTCATGGGCGTTTCAGCGCTATTGCATAAAAAGTCTAAAAAAAATATACTGGTTGTTCAAGGAGTACAGCTATATGAAAAAATTTGCAATAGCGGCATTTTTGGCGCTGGCAATCGGCGCGGGCAGCCTGTTCGCCGATCATCCCGGCGGTTGGGGCATTGGCTTGCAGGGCGGTTGGTCCGGCGGCGGTGGAGGCGCGCTTACCCTTAAAGCGCCTCAACTGCCGATTTACTGGACGATAAATGCCAATACCGGTTGGCTCGGCGTATCGGGAGACTACTATTTTATTGACAAGTCTCTGGCAAGCGGCGCGGCCGGCACACTCGGCTGGTATCTTGGAGTAGGCGGCTTTGTTAGTATCGCCTACAACAGTTGGATCGGTATAGGCATAGAAGTTCCCATAGGCCTTTCATGGCTGCCGCTTGATTTCCTTGAGGTATACCTTCAAGCGGCGCCCTATGCAGGTCTTGGGATCGGTGGTGGAGACATTTTTTTCTGGCCGGACGGCATTCCTCTCGGCGGAAGCTTAGGCATCAGGTTCTGGTTCTAATGTAAGAATGAGAAACAAAATTCTTCTTAGAGCCGAAGATCTTGACGGTTATCTTACGGAAAATGATAAAACACAGCTTGCCAGAGTGTCCGGGTTGTACCGGGAGGCACTGTTCTGTTATGATGCCGCCGTTTTAGGACGGAAAGAGGAAGAAAAGCTCATTTCGTTGTACAACGAAATGGGCGGCATTATGCAGGAAATCTGCCGGGATGAAAAGAATATACGGGTATATTCTTTTGTCACGCCGCATGAAAGCCACGCCCAGGCTTCACGGCTTATTTCAAAGCTGAGGGATGTCAGGACGGGGCATGAGGAATTCATCTATTATACTCAACGCGCGTATGAAATGCTTTTCAATATGGCGTACGGAATGACCGCCGGCGGAGTTGACAAAAACTACTTTTTCATCAAAACGCCGGTGACTGCGCCGGCGCAGAACTACGCGGTTCATAAAATCGCCAATATTGATGATAGGATTATGAATACGGTTATGTGCGTCATGCTTCGCGGGGCGCTCCTTCCGTCAATGATCATGTCAAAAGAAATTCAAGAGTATTCTTCGGAAGGCTACGTTACGCCGTTCGCCCTGTTCAAAATAAGCCGGGACGACACAAAAAAAGAAAACAACATGGAGTACATCCTTGACCTTGACCGCTCCTATTTTGATCTTGAAGCGTTAGACGGCAAGGACCTTGTATTCGCGGATCCCATGAACGCGACGGGCGGAAGCCTTGTTACGGTGGTCAAACACCTGCTTTCCCAGGGCGTCAAGCCTAAGTCGGTGCAATTCTTCAACGCGATAGCGGCGCTGAAAGGAGCGCTCCGTGTGGTGCGGGCTTTGGACAACTGCCAGGTGTTCACCTTGTGGATGGATCCCATGCTGAACGAGATGGCGTACATTATGCCCGGTCTTGGCGACGCGGGCGACCGCATCAACGGCAAGGACGCCGGTGGAACAGGCCAGCGCAACATCATGCAGCTCATAGCGGACTACGGCTCAAACATAGCCCAACTGTACCGCAGCCAGTTGCGAGAAATAGAAGCGACGGTGCTTAACCGGTAGCGTATAAAGCGGCGCAATGGCGGCGCGCAATGGCGGGAAAAGCGGAGGTTGAAATTTGTAATATGAACGGCATGTACCTGTTTCTTAAACTCCGCTTTCTCCCGCGCCTCCTTCCATTATTGCCCCTGATCTCATTCCCGTTTCTTTCCTGTGTCAGCGACGCGATTTCCGCTGAGGAATATTTCGCCATCGGCATGGCGTATTTCGATATGGGAAAATACGCCGAAGCCGAGGCGTGGCTGATAAAAGCCCGTTCAGCGAAAAAAACCGTAACCGCTTCTGACTACAATTTAGGCCGGATAGCGTTTGAGACAAAGCGGTACGAAGAGGCGGCGCGGTATTTTGAGCGGGTGCTGGCAAAAGATCCCAACAACGTTCAGGCGCTCAAGGCCGTGGCGTACACCCGCATCAAGACCGGCGAGCTGGACAAAGCGGAAGCCTATTACAGCCGTACGCTTGAGATGGCGCCTGAAAGCGCCGACAGCGGCTATAATTACGCGCTGGTGTTGTACGCGTTAAAGAAATACGACAAGGCGGAGGAAATTCTCGCGCAGCATCCTGTCGCGTTGCGGGAAAACAAAGACTCCCTGCTGCTCTATGCGCGGGTGCAAAAGGCGCAGAGCAAGCCCGAAGCGGTTGATTCCTACGCGCTCTGGCTTGCGGCTAACGATGATCCGCAGGCGCGTTACGAATACGGCGTTTGCCTGGAGTATACGCGGCTTTACGCTCTCGCTCTTGAAACGTACCGCGCCGCGTATGAGGCGATGCCGGCGGACAACAAAAATCCCACAAAACCGGAGGCGCGTTTCGCCATCGCGCGCGTGTCGCTCATTGCGGACAGTGACAACGATGAAGGAATCGCCGAGCTTGAAGGCGCGATTATGGACGGTTTCACGGATTTTGACGCGGTGGCTCTCCTGCTGACAGAAGACGGCGTTTCCGAAGCGCGCAAGGCTGACATCCAGCGCGTCATTGACAATCCGCCCAGTCGGACAAGCGAAGCGCCTGCGGTTGCGGAGGAATCCGACGCGGCGGAACATGTCACGGAGCAATCGCCGGAATCGGCGGCGGGTGAAGCGGCCGCCGCGCCTGTCAACGACGCGGAACCTTCCCAAAAAACCCCTTGATTTCAAAGACGTCTTCCAACAATTCTTCCCTCAGCATGTCTTTCGGCGATCCAAGAACAAACGCCTCCCGCGCCGCAACGCCAACCCTGTCCGCATAAAGGCTGACAAGGGACAGATCGTGGAGCGTTACAAGGGCGGTTGTTCCCCGCAAAGTGAGCTTTTTTACAAGCTCCATCACCAAAAGCGCGTATTTTGGATCGAGATTGTTAACCGGTTCGTCAAGAAGGATGAGTTTCGCCCCCTGCGCAATAGTTCTGGCGATAAGCGCGCGCTGAAATTCGCCGCCTGAAAGTTCGGCTATTGATTTTTCCGCAAAATGCGACACATCCGCTTCGGCAAGGGCTTTTTCAACGGCGTCCCTGTCGGCTTTCGTCTCTTTTCCCCACAAGCCGCGTTGATGAAAGCGTCCTTGGGCGGCCATTTCCCGAACCGTGAAAGTCCAATCCGCGAACCCTCCCTGAAGTCCGCCGCCCTGAAACAGAAAGCTCAACAATTCAGCGCGTTTTTGCGGCTTCAATGCGCCGGGATTTTTTCCTTCAATTAAAACGCGCCCTGAAAGCGGCTTTTGCAGTCCGGCTATGGTTCTCAACAGCGTTGTTTTTCCGGCGCCATTGGGTCCTATGAGCGCCAGCAATTCTCCCTCTCCTATGGCGCCATTGACATGTTTGAGAACGGTTTTGTTTTTGTACCCAACGCGCAGTTCCCGCAATTCAAGCAAAGCCTTCACCTCCCGCGCATTGCGCCGCTGTTTTTGACAAGCAGAAAGAGAAAGAACGGCGAACCGCCCAGCGCGGTGATGATGCCGATGGGAATTTCGAGCGGCGGCAGAATGGAGCGGCTTGCAATGTCGGCAAGCAGAACCATAAGCGCCCCAAAGAGGGCGGACGCCGGCAGCAGGCGCCTGTGAATCGAACCGGTAAAAAGACGCGCCACATGCGGAGCGACAAGCCCTACAAAACCGATGACCCCGCATACGGAAACCGTCGCCGCGGCGGCGAGAGACGCGCCCAGAATCACCATAACACGCGCCTTCTTCACATCAAGTCCAAGACTCTCGGCTGTTTCATCGCCCTGTAGGAGCAAATCCATGCCCCGTGACGACAGGAAGATGACGAGCGTTCCGGCGAACATCACGGGCAACGCGGATAAAACGGCGCTCCATGAGACCGCGAGGCTTCCCAACATCCAATAGTACACCCGCTGAAAGCCGCCGTCTTTCAGGATGAACAAAAAGGAAAGCATACTCGAACACAGGGCGCTGACAGCGGAACCTGCCAAAAGAAGGTTTGCCGCGGAAGCCATGCCGGCGGCGCGAGAGATCAACAAAGCGGTGAAAACAGCGGCGAGACTGCCGGCGAAAGACGGCGCTGGCACGGACAGCGCCGCGGCGCCTACGGGAAACATCATCGCAGCGCCCGCGCCCAACGCCGCGCCGGAAGACGCGCCTATAATGAAAGGGTCGGCGAGCGCGTTGCGGAACACGGCTTGAAAACCCGCGCCTGAAACGCCGAGGCAGGCGCCGGCGGCTGCGGCGAATACAACGCGAGGCAGACGCAGCCTGAACAGCACCGTCAGCGCAAGATCGCGGTTCTCCATGTCTTGAAAAAGTCCGCCAAGCCATAAGGAACCGAGCGACAAGCCGGCCAGACACGCCGCTATGAGGCAAAGGGCAAGCGCCGGCGCGATTTTTTTCATTTTCTTATTACGATTCATTCTTTTCGGTATACTTCGTTATTATATTAGGCTGTTCCAAAACGCGCCTTATGGCGTCAGTTTTGGAACAGCTTCTTACCCCTGGAGAACATTGGATAAACCGCACATGCCCAACTCATAAAGAATTGGCGATGTTCTCCAAAAGCCTGTTCCAAAACTAACCCGAACCGCAGGATCGCAACCGCAGGTTCGCAACCGCAGGTTCGCAACCGCAGGTTCGCAACCGCAGGTTCGCACATGTAGTTCGCGTTTTGGAACAGGCTCAGATGGTTGCAGATAGCTACGGATGCAATATCCGCGCGATAGCGGCGACCGCGTCCGCCAAACGCGGGCCGTAACGGTAGATCGTATCAGCGTCAATAACGGCGATTCGGTTGTTTTTCACCGCGGAAACCGTTCTCCATAATGGGCGCGTTGTTATGTCAACGCCATGATCGCTCCCCATGAATATCCACTCAGGATCGAGGAGCAACACCTGTTCAAAACTCACCGTTATCCACCGTCCGCGCTCGTTGGCGAAAATATTCCTGCCTCCCGCTCGCGTTATCGCTTCGTTGACAAAGGTGGCGCCGCCGCTCGTCATAAGCGGCGAATCGTAAAGCTCCCAAAACACCGCCGGCGCCTTTGTTCCCCGCGTTCGTTTTTCAATGAGCGCCAGCTTCGCCTTCATATCCCGCACCACACGGGCCGCGTTTTGCTCATGTCCGGTGAGCCGCCCGACAACCTCTATCACCGCATACACCTCTTCAAAATTGCGCGGCTCAAGGGCAAAAACCATTATGCCGAGTCCTTCCAGAAGCGGGACAAGCCGCTGGTGCATGTCCGCGGATACAAGCGCCAAATCGGGCGTGAGCGCCGCAATGCGTTCCACGCTCACGGTCGCTCCGGAGAACCCGCCGACAACGGGAACTGACAACGCGGAAGCGGGATAATTGCAGTACCCGGTTCTGCCCGCAACCTGTCCGCCCGCTCCCACGGCAAAAAGAATCTCCGTCGCCGCCGGGGAGAGGCTTACGATCCGCTGCGCCGCGGTTCTCAGGACGACCTTCCGTCCCAGCGCGTCAGTCAATTCCGCCTGCGCGTGAAGCGGCTGCGCGTGAAACAGAAAGCACGCCACGAGCAATACCATGCTGGTTTTCATACCCGGCTCCTGTGGAATACGGCTACACTTTCAATGTGCGGCGTGTGCGGGTAAAAATCGTAGAAGGCGAGCGAAGAAAGCGCATAGCCGCTTTTCACCAGCGCCGCGCTGTCCCGCGCAAGGGTCGCCGGATTGCACGACACATACGCAAAAACCGGCGCGTTTTGCGTTGCGCCTTGCGCGCACAGCCACGTCCGCACCCCCTGTGAAAGCCCTTCCCGCGGCGGATCCGCTATAATAAAACCGTAGCGGTTTCTATTGCCCTTCGCCCAGGCGTCTGCGGAAACAGCGTGGCAGGTGCCACAGACGCCTCGTCCGCCGCCTGCGGCGTTGACGTTGACGCGGGCAAGGCTCAAAGCGGCTTTGTTTTCCTCGACCAACTCTATGCTTTCAAAACAATCCACATCGCGCAAAAAAGCGGCGAACGTTCCTACGCCGCAGTAAACGTCCGCGGCAAGCGGCGGCGCGGAATCGCTGGAACCTGCTTCTTCCGCAATGGAAACCACGTCTTTAATGAGCGTTTCAAGCGCGGACGCGTTGCTCTGGAAAAAAACGCCCGCGTCCAGCATAAGCCTTTTGTCCAGAAAAACAACGGAGCCGCGCCCGTTTTTCCCTTCCATTAGAAAGGCGTCTTTATGGGAATACACCGTCCAGCGGTCTTTTTCAACCGGCGGCGCGATTTTTTTTTCCGCAAGCGCGTTGTTTATACCCTCGTCAGCCACAGGACACGCGGACACCTGAATGATTTCATCGCTCCGCTTCACCTTAAACCCGGGAAGCGAGGACTTAAAGCGGTGGAATTGCACACGGTTGCGGTATCCAAAACATTTGGATCGCCTGATCCGTACGGCGGGCGGCTCCTTAAAGCCTCCGATGCGGACAAAACTTTCCCGCAATATGGCGGCTTTTTCCTCAATCTGTTTTTCGTAGGCAAGGTGCTGGAGGGAACACCCGCCGCATCGTCCGGCAAGGGGGCAGGCGCAGGGCGTCCTGAACGGCGACGGCTCCTCTATGCACAGCAATTCAGCCGTCCCCCACCCTTTATGCGGTTCTTTTACCCTGACCGTCACGCTGTCAAGCGGCGCGGTCGCATCGACAAAGAATTTTTGCCCATTGTGCGTAAGAATTCCCTCCCCATTTGACGCGATGCGTTCAATCCGCGCGGTAAAAACCTCGTGGCTTTCATTGCTCCGCGCATGGTTCACATTTCTCATTTTTTTATTCTATGGTTCGAGAGTCGCTTTGTCAACCGGACGCGGTGCCTCATCAAAAATCTGACCCAAATGAAGGCTTGCCTCATTTTGAAAACCTGACCCAAATAATTCAGACTTACCGGTAAAGGACTTTAGAAACCGGAGGTCAAAATGGGGTTAAAAATGAGCGTAAAAAAAGCTTTTTTCAAACGAAATCTGTTTGCGGTATCAAAGCGGAGACCGCAAAACAAAGACGGAAATTCTCAACGAGTTTACGGCGGCAACAGGCTATAACCGAAAATACGCGCTGGATTTGTTAAACCGGACCGCCAAGCTCAAACAGCCGGAACTTTTCACCGTCATTGACGGGGAAACTGTAATTATCAAACCGGAGAAAAAAAAGCGTCCGGCAAACCGCAAGGGAAAATCCGCTTACGGGCTTGAAACCGTGAAATGTCTTGCCGCGATTTGGCGGTTTTTCCGGTATAAATGCGGAAAGTATCTCTCGCCGTTAATCCGTGAACAAATGCCTTATCTGGAGGCAAGCAAGGAACCGGACTTTCACATCACGCCGGAAACCAAAAAAAATTGCTTGCCATAAGCCCGCCGGCAACAGGCCGGCTTCTCAAAGCCGAAAAAGACGCGCTTCGGGGGAAGGGCGTCAGCGGCTCAAAATTGGGCGAGGCCGCCTTATTAAAACAAATTCCGGTCAGAACCCGCTATAACGACACGGAGCGCAATACGCCCGGTTACTTCCAAACTGACACCGTTCACCACTGCGGAAGCCCGGATTCAGGGGAATTTAACCTTACTTTGACCGTAACCGGCATCGCCTCAGGCTGGCCGGAATTCAGAGCGCTAAAAAACAAAGCCCATATATGGACAATGAAAGAATTACAAAACATCCGCGGCTCGCTGCCCTTCACGATGATTGAACTTCACAGCGACAACGGCGGCGAATTTATAAATCATGACATTTTGAACTGGCGGGAAATCACTGAAACCCTTTGCCTTACCCGCAGCCGTCCCCGCCACAGCAATGACAATTGTTTCGCCGAACAGAAAAACAACGCTTTTGTCAGAAACTATGCCGGATACGCCCGCTTCGATTCCGAGCCAGAACTCGCCGCACTGCCGGAGGTTTACAAATACCTCTGCCCGCTTCTGAACTTTTTTATTCCGCCGTAGGGGTCTAATACCCCGCCCTTCTCAGGGCGGTTCGAGTCAGTAACACTAACAAAAATTTGGTAGTAGACCCCCCATATGATAAATTTCCTTACGGAACGAACCTCCTCTCAAATAATATAACGCTTTCACGATACCTCGCCCTTTAGGGCGGAGGAGGTTCATTCCCAACAAAAAACTTTTAAGCAAAACTCATGCGGGTTCTAAAACACTGAAAGTCTATGACACTCCTAAAACGCCGTGGCAGCGCCTGATGGAATCCCCGCTCCTTCATGAAAATGAAAAAACCAAGTTGTCGCAAGAGCGGAGACTTTACGATCCGGTTCATTTACAATATCATGTTCACAAGGCGGTCAGCCTCCTTATGACCGCCCATAGGTCCAAGTGAAAAGTTAGGTTTTCTATTTGAGGCACCCATGCAGAAAAGTCAGATTTCAAAATGAGGCACCACGGCGGAGGACGCCGGCGCACAACCGTGCGGCAACAGCCGGAGGCTGTTTCTACGTTTCGGCGTTGCCGGCGAATGCGGCGCAGCCGGAGGCTGTTTCTATATTTCGGCGTTGCCGGCGAATGCGGCGTGCGACTTTTTGTCTGCTGGAAGCGCGGCGCGGCGCAACGTCCCGTCGTGTTATAGCACGGCAACGAGGCGCGTCGCCGCCCGCGCGGACGTACGCCAACGGGCGGCCCTTCGTCCCGGCTTGAGTTTTTACGCCCCGGCAATGGCAAGGGGCAGGGCGTAGGTTATGGCGCGGGGTTCCTGCGCCAGCGTGCCGCCGTTGGAATAGCGGGTTACAACCTTGAGCGTGTAGGAGCCGGCGGCACGCGCCGGGGCGCGGAATATCAGCTTCTTCACAAGCCGCCTTCCGGTGGAACCGTTGGTTGGACTCAGAGATAAAACGCGGGAGAGCGGCGTTGGCCTGTTGCATCGTGGCAATGCCGTTCAGAGCGAACCAGACGGGCAGGCGGCTTTGCTCACGTCTCCCACCGGCGCTCAATACGCCCTTTGGCTTGCGGGCTTCTGGCGGGAGTAAGTTCGCGGCCTACTGTTTGGGCGATATGGCCGAACTGGGTCTTATCCAGCGTTTTCCCGGCCAGTTGTTCCTCAATCGACCAGCGCTCCGGTTTTTTAGTATTGATGAAATATATCCCGATCCGGTCGGCATAGAGGGCTTCAGGCGCTCCATAGCCCGGTAAAACGGCCCGGAACGCCTCGAAACACCCCTGAAGGCGCTCGTGTTCGCACAGATACAGGGTCCGGATGTCCTCGGTCGCGTCATCCTGAAACCCGTGCGGGGCGTAGCGGACACCCAGGCTAAGCCGGTCGAACGGGGAGGCGCCCGTTTGAGCCAACTCCCCCACCTTCGCCCCGCGCTCCCGCATCGTCCGCCGGCACTGCGGCGTGTTTTGGGGGGAACTCATACCGGCCTCTTTAAGTATGCCGGACAGGGCGGTATAACGTTCCGGCTGTATATGACGGTTTGGCGGACCGAATAAGAAAATGCGTAGCATTTTCAGGGCCGACAAACTGTGGCGGAGGTTTTGCGTGGGAATGTTCCCCAGCTACGCTGGGGCGCGTAGCGGAATGACCTAGCCAGCCGGAACCCCGAGCCGCCTACCGGCGGCGAAGCATATACAGGCCTGTTATGCGACGTACGATTGCTTTTACATTATATTATCTATTACTTTGCCTACTAATATTCTTTCTATATTTCTTCTACCATCCAATACTAAGAATATTTTTACCTTCTTATTGTCATCACTTATTTTATAAAGGCTCTTCCGGGAATATGGTGGAAAAGGGGTAAAAATGCTATAGTTGGAGGTTGGAAACCTCGATAAACCAGCTTTATGAGGACATAGCAGGGGTAGCAGCCCCTTGGGTGGTAACGGGAGTCATTAAGGATGACGGGGAACGGAAAATAACCATCAGG
>JAIRLZ010000225.1 GCA_031259035.1 Treponema sp.
CGCAGAAACGCCATGTACATAGACACCGTGCGCAACGCGATAGAACAGCTTGACGAACCTTTCAAAAAATTCTTCCTTGCGCCTTTGCTCTCGGAAGCCTCGATTCACGCGAATACTTCGGGCGTTTTCAAAGGGTTTTACAAAGATAGGGCGACCGGAATCGGTCAATTCGGCGGAAGCGAACAAAACGCCCTGCCGAGGATAAAAGGCGATATCACCCTGCCCTTTCCGGTTTTCAGCAACTTCAACTGCGAGACCGTCATATACAACGACAACGCGAACAACGTCGTCAAGTCCGCGCCGGAAGTCGATCTGGCGTATCTGGATCCTCCGTACAACCAGCATCCGTACGGTTCAAATTACTTCATGTTGAATGTCATCATTGAGAATAAACAGCCTGCCGCAATGAGCAAAGTGTCGGGTATCCCCAAAAACTGGAACCGTTCGGCGTATAACAAAAAGCGCGAGGCGCCCAAAGCGCTTTTGGATCTGATAAGCGGCATAAACGCGAAGTATGTGATGCTCTCTTTTAATTCCGAGGGTTTTATTTCTCTTGAAGAAATGACCGCCTTGCTCGAAAAAAACGGCAAATTGGAGATATTGGAAACAAAGTACAACACATTCAGGGGATGCAGAAACCTCGCCGGGCGGAATGTCCATGTAAAGGAGTATTTGTACCTGCTGGAAAAATGAGAGCGCGCCGAAAGCGCGTCACATGCGGATGTATTGACAGGCGGAATTCGTTAGATGCGTGGCATTGACAAATTCCTCGCTTCAAACTAAAGTGGAAAGGAAAAAAAGATGGCGACTATTGGTATAAAAATAGCTAACGGGAATTTTTATCCGCTTCTTGATGGGAACGATCCTCAAAAGAAAAAATTTGCGCTTATACCCGCGAGAAAGGGACAAAAATGGACGCAAATAGACTTTTACAAAAGCGATCTGCGAGCCATGGAAGACGCCCAATACATAGGACGTTTGCTTCTTGGAAATGGAAAAGAAGCAATGGATGAAGATGATGCCATCGATCTTGTTATTGAGGCGAATGGGCGGGGAAAAATCGACGCAACCGCAAAAAATGTAAAAACAGGCGAATACCGGCAGTTAGTCATATGGCTCAAAACGGTTGATAAAGATGACGGGCGCGAAAGCGCGGGTCGGAAAATCGAAAAGCCGGAAACACCGGAGATTGAAGAAAATGCCGGGTTATTGCCTATGGGTTTGCTATATGAACAGAAATCCGCAAAAAAAATTCCTTTTGTTCCTATTTGTATCGCCACTTTGTCGCTTGCCGCGGCCTGCGGCTTGCTCTGGTTTTTTCTGGCGCGCGGAAAATCCTCCGCACCCGAAGCGACGCCCGCCGCCACGGTTGCGGAAACGCCCGCGGATCCGGCGCCTGAAGAGCAAGCCGCCGCCGCAGGCGCCAGAGAACCGCCCGAACAAGAGCGGACGCCTGCGGAGCCGCCCGCCGCCGCATATGCCGAAGAACCGTCTGAACAGAAGCAGGCGCTTGAGGAGCAAGGCGCCGCCGCATATGCCGAAAGGCCGCCCGAACAAGAACCGGCGACCGGGGAGTGGGCTGGAGCCGCAGGCGCCGCATTATATGGGGAGATCGCGCAGCCGGCGCGGTCAAATCCGAAAAGACCGCCCGCGCCGGTGCGTTCTTACAAAGCGCCAAAACCCATTCCCAAAAACGGCGCAAGGTACAAAGTGCGTTGGGGCGACACGCTCTGGGATATAGCCGATGTTTTTTACAACAACCCCTGGCTTTATACCCGGCTCGCGCGGTACAACAAACTCCGCCCGTCGGCGATCCTGCTGCCGGGTGTTGTTCTGCGCATACCTCCTAAACTGTAGGCTTGCAAGAAGGTGTTTTGAGAACATGAAGAGCCGGTTGCGCCGCAGGACAAATTTTTTCCCATTAATTCTTGCGCCCATACTCCTTTTCAACTCATGCGATCTCGTGGCTAAGTCAGTATTTGATATAACCGTACAAGAAGCGGGAAAACGTCTGAGAAAAGGCGATATAACCTTCATACTGGAAGCGAAACCGGAAAAAATGCGGGAAATAGCCTATATTCACCCTTCCGCCCCTTTTTATGCGGGTCTCTTGATGAAAGCGGAAGAAGCCGCGCCGAAATTGCGGACGATCAATCTTTTTACGGCGGCGCTCTCTTCCCCTTCAACGCAGACTCAGGAAGCCGCTTCACATGAACTTCTCGCTTTTATGCTGGATGATCCGGGGCTTGCGGCGGGCATTCTTACGGCGGCGGGCGGCGCGAAGCCGCCAACGCTCAAGGCGGCGGCCCTGTATTTTACCGGGGATCTGATTGGGGCGCGGGACGCCGCGTCTGGCGAACAACCGTGGGACAGAGCCTTCCATCTTCTCTCCACGCTTACATTGGGCGGGGATGTCTCGCAAGAACTGTTTCAATTCCTGCTGGACGGAGCAGTTGCGGATGTACACACATGGACATATGGAGAATTGTCGAAATGGGAGGGATCGAACTCCGTCTTTAAAGAAACTGAAAGATGGGCGATAGAAGGGCATTTTGAAACAGCGCGAAGGTCGTATGGGGGCGCGCTCAGGGCATTTCGCAAAGTCATTGCGCGCGATCACACGCTTTTTTTTAAGAATCCTGCGCTCATAGCGGATTTAGGACGCTGTTTTCAATATTCAGACGCAAGATCGGAAGGCGTCAAACTCTTCACCGAATGGGAGGACGTGATGCATGAACGAGCGCGCACCAGAAAAGAATGGGAGGAAACCGCTCATGCGCGGTACAACCTGCTGTTTTTCGCGGGAAGAATGGAACGACAGGCGTCCAATTGGAGCGAAGCGGAAGACTATTTCATCCGCTCTCTGGTTTTCGCGCCGGACGCGAAACAGGAAGACGCCTGCATCTGGTATATTTTGGATGCCGCGCTCAAACAGTCCCCTGAAAAAGCGATAGCGCTGCTCCATATTTACGCAAACCAATGGAACGACGCGTCATACTTTTCTGATGTTTTAGGTGAATTATGCCAAACTGTCGCCGCAAACCACTCATGGACGAGGTTGTTGGAAATTTTTAGCTGCATTAGAAGCGTGAAAGGCGCGCAATACGCCGACGGCGCGACAATAGCGCAATATGCGTACATCATCGGGCGGATCGTTTCCGAAGGCTACATACCGGCGGCGGAAGCCGCGGCGTATACGGGTTTGGACGGCTCCGCCAATTCTTTTTTCAGACTGGTTTATGAGGAGCAAACCGCTTCTTTTTATTACCGGACGCTCAGCGCATCGCGTCTTGGGAAACATGTTTTTGCGGAACAACCCGAAAAGCTCAGGCAAGTTGAAAAAAAGAACAAGACAAAAAAAAATGGCGAAGCGGCGGCAGGGCAAGCCGGACTCTTGGACTTTCTGCTTGGCTTTTTTAAATACGGGGCTTCGCGGTATGCGTTTCCCTATATTCAGCAGTCGGCGCGGGCGTTGACCATAGGCGAATCGCGCATACTGGCGCAAGCCCTTGCCGGTGATGGTCAATACTATGAATCCATACGCCTCACCGGTTCATATATGAAAAAAGAAGAATATTCTTTCGCTTTTTCTGATATGCTCCTCTATTATCCCAGACCCTTTTGCGCTATAATAGAAAAATACGCGAAGCAGGCGAACATAAGCGAGGCGACGCTGTTCGGGCTTATCCATACGGAAAGCGCGTTCAGAGCGGCCGCGATTTCATCGGCGGGAGCCGAAGGTCTCGCTCAAATAATGGAATTTACGGGCGTAGAAATGACGGAGCGCATACGCAGGGAGGGAGGTCCCGATTACCTGAAGTTCGGTCTGAATTTGAAAGATCCGGAGGTAAACGTACATATCGGCTCGTATTACCTTGCGTACCTTATCGAGCGGACGGACGCCGTTCTTCTTGCCTTGCTCGGATACAACGGGGGGCCAAACAGGATAAGGCGGCTCCGCGACGCGGAATCGTCGTTGCCCGATGATCTATTTCTGGAAACTATACGCATAACCGAAACCCGCGAGTACGGCAAACGGGTTGCGGCGGCGGCGGCGGCTTACGGCTACCTGTATTATAACGTGAAGATGGAAGATGTTTCTGCCGATATATTGAAAAAAAGACGTCTCTAACATGGACGTTTAAGGGTGTCAAGGTAGTACGATTGAAAAGCGGCGATCCACAACAATCAGGTTCTCATATATCTCCCTTCCGCATGGGTTCATTGGCGGGGGCCGGGTTTTTGTTTATTTTTGCCCTCTATACAGGGTTCGCCATAACGGACGGCTTGTTCGATATACCGAATGTCGCGGCGCCTTTGGGCGCTTTCTTTGCAAACGCCTATGGAATTCTGGCGTTTGCCATACCGTTGTACTGCCTTTGGGGGGCAATCCTGTTAATTGACTCGACGTACAAACCGGCGCGTATCTTTACACTAGGCGCTTCGCTGGCGCCGTTTGTGACATTAGCCATTGGTTATAATTATTTTCATCTTTTTGATGAATTAGCCGAAAGCTCCGATTTTCTGCAACTGACCGGTAGAGTGGGGTATATCTGCATCATATTGTTCTGTATACTTATTGAACTTATCGTCATTCTTATCCTTAATGAAGCGCTGTTTCAAAAAGAAAACCCGGACGCAGCGGGGATGCCGGAATTAACCCCCTACGACTCCACAGAAGACTCGCCCAACGCGAAAAGCGTACCTCCGTTTCAAAACGGACATTCGGGCAAAAGCCGGAAAATGAAATTTCTTACCATCATAAATAGGGAGACTGTCGTACCGGAGGAAACCGGCGCAAAGGAAGAGCGCCCCTCCGCCGCTGTTTTGTATGATGAAGACGGCGCGGAGATAGACCTTCCTTCTCCAAAGCCTTTAGGCAGCGCCCAAGCCTTCAAGGAATTAAAAAAAATGATCGAAAAAGAAAGGGCGAAGCCAAGCGGGAATGGAAGCGAAGACGCCAACGCTCATACCGGCGATCAGCCCGCCGCGTACGTTGACATTCCCGATATATTTGAGAACAAACCGGAAGAAATCACCGATGGCGCAATTTACCCCGAAAAGCGGAGCGACGCGGAGGATACGAAGGAAAATCTAAAAGACTACGAGCGGGAAAAGCGCTCCGTAACGGTGGACGCTCCGTCAGCACATACGAAAAAAACGCAGCTTACGGCGGCGCCGTCCGTGATGTACGTTGACATTCCCATACCGTTTGATTACCATCCCGAAGAAATCACCGATGACGCGATTTATCCGCAAAAGCGCCCTGTACGCGAGACCCAAGACAGGGAGACGGAAACAGAGAAAACCCCGCCGCCGACGCCGGCGGCGTACGTCGATCTGCCTGAGCCGTTTGAATACGATCCGGATGAAATCACCGGCGGCAGAGAGCATTCGGAAGACTCAGAGTCGGATGCGTCCAAACGCGGCGAGGAAAAAAAAGAGGGGCGCGCGACAGCCGCGACAGGCTCGGTTGCGCCGCCCGCGCCGCGATCTCCGGTGATCCATGCGGCTTTGCCACGGAAATGGAAGACGTATCAGATACCCATACTGGGCATCCTCAATGAATATCCTGATGGGCAGTACTGGATCATTGACAAGGCGACGCAGGACGCCGCGGAGATTCTCAAAAGAACGCTCAACGAATTTAAGATTCACGCGGAAGTTACGGGCATACGCAAGGGGCCTGTCATCACGATGTTCGAAATACTGCCCGCGCCCGGGGTCAAGCTCTCGAAGATCGTCAATTTGCAAGATAACATCGCGCTTCGCCTCGCGGCTCAGTCCGTGCGCATCGTCGCTCCCATTCCCGGAAAACACGCGGTCGGTATTGAGGTGCCGAACATCAAGCGGAACATCGTGTCGTTCGCCGAAATCATAGAAGACAGGCTGGAACATGAACACGACGGGAAGCGGCTGGGAATTCCGGTTGTGCTGGGCAAGGACATCACCGGCGAATCGCAAACCGTTGATCTCACCCAGATGCCCCATCTCCTCATAGCCGGAGCCACTGGTTCGGGCAAGTCCGTATGTGTAAACGCCTTGATTCTTTCCATTTTATACCAACGCTCGCCTTCAGAGGTGCGGCTCATCCTCATTGATCCGAAGATCGTGGAGCTTAAATTGTACAATGACATTCCGCACCTCCTGACGCCGGTGATCACCGAGCCCAAGAAGGCGTTTCAGGCTCTCCAGTACTGCATCTGTGAGATGGAACGGCGCTACGCTTGCCTTGATTCAATGGGTGTGCGGGACATAAAGAGTTACAACAGGCGCATAAAAGAGCGGAACATAGCCACAGAACACATGCCGTACATCGTCGTGGTTATTGACGAATTCGCCGATCTCATGGCGACCACCGGCAAGGAGCTTGAGTCCACTGTGGCGCGTTTAGCCGCCATGAGCCGCGCCGTAGGCATTCACCTTGCGCTTGCGACTCAGCGCCCGTCCATTGACGTCATCACCGGTCTCATCAAGGCGAATATTCCCAGCCGCATCGCGTTCATGGTGGCAAGCAAGATGGACAGCCGCATCATCATCGATATGGTTGGCGCGGAAAAACTGCTGGGCAAAGGCGACATGCTTTACGCGGGCGTGGTGGATCCCTTCCCTACCCGTATGCAGGGAGCGTTTATTTCAGAAGAGGAAGTCGAGCGGGTGGTCGAATACGTCAAAACCCTTGGCGAGCCTGATTATATTGACGATGAAATTTTCTTTGACGACGAAGAAAGCGTTGAAGCCGAGATTTTTGGCGAAGGAGAAGACCCGCTTTACGAAAAGGCGTGGGAAATTGTGGCGCAACAGGGAAAGGCGAGCGCGAGCTACATACAGCGCCGTCTCAAAATCGGCTATAACAGGGCTGCCCGGCTTGTGGAAGTGATGGAACAGCGAGGTCTGGTGGGTCCTGCGCAAGGCTCAAAACCCAGGGAATTGTTGCGAGGCGTTTAGCGCGGCAAAGCCAGCGGCTTGAGGAAGCCCTCTTAAAAGAGGCGTTAATTTATTGCGAAGCATTTGGTTTAATACCCCGTAGCTTGCTGTGGTAA
>JAIRLZ010000002.1 GCA_031259035.1 Treponema sp.
CAATTACCGCATATACAGGGACCCAATACCGCGCACACCGTTTCAGGATGCGCCTCCGCGTTCATGCTTTTAAGCGCGTTCAATACAATGCCGGTTCCTTTCCATCCCGAATGAACAACGCTGAAAGCGCCGGTTTCCATATCAAACATATACACCGGAAGGCAATCAGCCACAGTAACCGAAAGATACACGTTGGCCGCGCCGCCGGACACGCCGCTTGCAAGTCCGTCCGCGTCATACAGGATTCCGCCGGAGTGGCCGCAGTCAGCAATGGCGACATTGTGCGAATGAGTCTGGGAACAGGCGTATGTCTTTGAGGGATCGGCGCCTATTCGTTGTAGAAAGGCGTCTCTGCGTTCGGTTTTCCGTACATCCATGTCGCCTGCGCTGCGGGCGGAAAGCGCGCATGAAATGCCGCCGCATGAAATGCCGGCGATCGGTTCGCCATCAAAGAAGAACGGAAAAAAAAACGCCCCATCATGCATATCAGAAAGAGAGAACGGACGCAAAACGGCGGTCATGTTCTTTCTTTTCATGATCCCAAGTTCAGCATTTCAATATTGTCAAGAATGTGCAAAGCTTGCCGCAAATTTTGTATGGTGTCATTAATGCCGTTAAAAAAGGCGACGCCTTTTGGCGTAAGGGCGGGTGCCGTCGATACGGCAGTTGCGGATGCGTTCAAAAGCGTCGTTGTCAGCGGCTTTCCGGTGAATTTGTATATATTGGAGAGCATTTCGTTTTTGCCGTCCGGCTCTTTTTTGGCAATGCCTTGCAAGACAGTGAGTATATTTTCAAGCGCTTTTTTTACCCCGTTTACGATCTCAGCCACTGTTTCATTCGCCGCTTCAACCACGATATGTACTTTGCGCCGTCTGTTTGTAAGCGACATATCCGCCATAGCAATGGAATACTGTTTTCCAATTTCCCCACTTGGCGAAATTTCCGCGTCAAATCGCTTGATATCATCATCAAGTTTCATAAGATCATTGTAACTTTCCGTAAACAGCATCCTGTTTTCCCGCCTGGAAAATTCCCCCTCAAGCAAAATAGGACGAAGCGCTTTGTTTGCCTCGGCTATAAAAACAACCGAATGGAACGTCAGAAGAAATGCAAGCGTGTAGTCCCCTCGTATCGGAATTCCGTCTGGATTGTTTTCCGATTTCGCGTACTCCAAGGTTTTGAGCGCCGCTCCTTTCAGGAAGGAACGGAAAGAGTCGAATAACTCCTGCTGACGCTTTTTCTTCGTATAATCATCAAACAAGTCTTCTATGCGCTGCTTCCAATAGTCGCGGTACACCGTAAGCCAGTCTTCACCGCCGCTAATCGTAGATGGACCGAAAGCCGTATTCCGGTTCGCCACTCTGAGTATCAATGTCAAAAGAACAGTTTTGTTGAATTCACGGATAGCCGCCAGAGAATTTTCCGCTGAGGACAGGAGTGTTCTGCTTTCATTTTGTACGTCAATAGCTTCATTACCTGATTTTTCCTGCAAAACAAAAATAAACAACGCTTCAAGCAGGGATATTGACGGAGGCGTTTTAAGGGAATACAGGATGTTGTTCAACAGTGCGAGTTGATCTCTCACGACGCTTACGGAACAAGTCATGCCTCCTAAAGCCAGATCATTTGCAAAGGCGTAGAGAATCCGATCAAACAGGAAAAAAGACAACTCTTTAAGACAACTCAACACACGGGCATGTTGGTACATTGCATTTCGCTCATTCTCATTGATGGCCGAAAAAGCGTCTTCCATTAAACCCATAGCTATCTGCCTGAGATCCGAATCGTTCTTTCCACGATGTTTGGAGGAAATTTCCTGGGGCGTTATCTCCTGTTCCAGCCTTTTGTGGACACCGCCCATCTCCAAAGAACCAAGGAACGCGTAAAAAGCGCCTTTGTCCCTATTGAGTCCCGCGTCAAGGGCGTCTTTGAAAAATCGCACGCTGACTTTGAGATCCGTAAGGGCTTTGTGGAAAAGCGGAAGCAACAGGAGGTTCCGGTAATTGAAATAGCCGGGAAATTTTATTTCTATCTCTTGCCCTATTTTTGAAATGAGCCTGTCTTCGTAGACTTTTATCGCGGGCTTGCTTTTGAAGAAGCTCAGTATAAACAGTAAAAAGCGTTCATACCATGGCAATGTTTGATATTGTGATTCTATTGTTTTAGCTGGAGATTCAACTTTATCATCATCATAGAGAGATTCATAAGAGAGCGTTGATTGATCGGACAGCTTTTTAAGAAGTTCGTTCCGCTCCTCTACGGACAACTCAAATGCCAGTTTGTTAAATTGCCTATTTTCATTCATAATTTTACTATAAGCATTCATTCTATTATAATCAAGAGAGTCTCTCGCCTGTTTTTCATGGGGAAAGGAGATGACGCCCCGAAAACCAATACATTGACGGCTCCAATTGCGTCCACGGGGGATTTGATCGGAAGACGACAACGCTAAAAAGGATATTATGGAAAAATTAGCCCCTAGGAGAATCGAACTCCTCTTTTAAGATTGAGAATCTCATGTCCTAACCGATAGACGAAGGGGCCGTTTCAACGTTGTTACAGGGAAAACCACGCGAAGCCAACTCTTTCGTTCCCCAGGGAGGATTTGAACCCCCACAAGCAGATCCAGAGTCTGCGGTGCTGCCATTACACAACCGGGGAATGGGCGGGATCGTGATCCCGCTTTGCCAAGTTGAAAAAATCATAGCGTATAGAAAAAAAAATGTCAAGCGGGCGGAGAAAAAATTGTGCGGTTCAAAGCGAATTCCAATGGCGCTATTGCCTGTTTCGCCATATTTTATTATATTAAACTCATTCCAAAAGCTAAGTTTTGGAGCATCCTCTTATAATAGAAACGCCGCCGGCGTAGGGCGTTGAATCTATAAACGGAATGGATATATGCTGTCACGTGAAAATTTTATGTTTACCATCGGGTATGACGGGCCAGCCGCCGTCGTTGACAAACAGGCGCTCTTGAAATATGGCGCGCTCTCGACGCGGGAACTCGCGGAAAAAGGGCTGTTTCGCGCCGCGTATTCATCGGCCCTTTATTCAAAAGATCCCGAGGAGATGAGCGTCGTCGTGGATGTCTACAATAAAACGGCCGGCGCCTCCTATACGGTCTCATCGCAACTCGACAGGCTTTTCGGCGTTTTTCCCGTTGATACGAGCCGCTCAATAGCGCTGTAAAGACGCGCCCCAGCCGCGTTTGCGATCCTGCGTTTGCGAACCTGCGTTTGCGAA
>JAIRLZ010000057.1 GCA_031259035.1 Treponema sp.
GGATATGTATGAGTTGTTCGCCAAGGCCCAGACATTACATGAACCGGCGCTCATCAGGATAGTCCAGAACCGGATGACGGTGGAAAACAAGCGGATATTGGACGAAACACGGAAGAAACAGTGTCAGGGGGGTTGAAGCAAGGCTCCCCGGGACAGCCGGAGCGGCATGGGGGAGCGGGAGGCGGTGTTGCAGATGAGGCGCGCATCGTGTTCGGTAAAGCGGCCGCATATTCTTAATCCGGTTAAAACATTGCCGGATAGTATAGATATGCAAGTTATCTACGTGAAGGAAGAAAAGCCGCCGGAGGGGAAATGGCCGATAGAATGGTTGCGGAAACTTCGTTTCCGATGGCGACCAGCGAACCGGTGAATACGCCGGAAGAAGCGTATGAGCGTGTCGGCTGTTATATGCGGCGGTGGAAGATAGGGCGGTTTCATTATGCGCTTAAAAGCGGGCGCGCGATAGAGAAGCTGTAGGAGCGGAGCATAGAAAAAACCATGTCGCTTATCCTGATGCGCTCAATTATCGCTGTCATGATACTGAACATGACGTATGCGGCGCGGCTTGCGCCGGAGGCGCCCTGTTCTCCGCTTTGGGGGAAGAGGAGTGGAAACTGCCGTATCGTGTGGCGAACAAGTCCAGGAAAGAACCAAAGAAGCCGTATGCCATAAAAGAAGCGGTGGATTGCCTGGGAAGGCTGGGAGGGTCGAAACGCGCTCCGAGCGACGGGCCTCCCGGAGTGAAGACGATATGGATAGGGCTGATGAAGTTATATATTTTGTTGGCTTACCGGGAGTACCTCGCGTGATTCTGTGGGTCAAGTTTAGACTTCAGGGCGGAGAGGTTCATTTTTTATGGGTAAAAATTTCCCACATAGCAATTAAGAAGGGAACTTTTTACACAATAAATTTTAGGCACATTGCGCATAACAACCTTATCCGCCGTATGAAACACTGTGGGGAACCCACCGTACTATACAACCAGCGCTACGCGCCCTTAAGCCCATCGTATTTCGGCGCCGCCGCTCATAACCACGCTACTCCAACATCCTGTTTATAGCCGCGGCCGCCCGCCTGCCGTCTCCCATAGCGAGGATCACGGTGGCCGCGCCCAGCACGATGTCGCCGCCCGCATACACCGCGTCCAAAGACGTTTTCTGGGTTTCGTCCACGATGATGCGTCCGCGTTTGTCCGCGACAAGGGCTGTGGTTGTCCTTGTCAGCAAAGGATTCGGCTCATTGCCGAGCGCCACAATGACCGTATCGCACTCAAAAACATATTCAGAGCTGGCGATGGGCAGCGGACTGCGCCTGCCGGAGGCGTCCGGATCGCCGAGTTCAAATTTTTGCAGCTTCATGCCCGCGACACGCCCCTGCTCATCCCCCAGAATTGCGGCGGGGTTGCGTAGAAAGTTAAAGACAACGCCTTCTTCCCCGGCGTGTTCAATTTCTTCGGCGCGCGCCGGCATCTCATCCCGCACGCGCCGGTATATGACGTGAACTTGTTCGGCGCCGAGGCGAAGCGCCATGCGGGCCGCGTCCATCGCCACATTGCCGCCGCCTATGACAGCCGCGACGCGGGATGTGAACACCGGCGTCGCGGCTCGCCCTTCATCCCAAGCCTTCATCAGGTTTGCGCGGGTGAGGTACTCGTTGGCGCTGAACACACCCACGAGGTTTTCGCCTTCGATATTTAAAAACTTTGGCAACCCCGCGCCCGCCCCGATAAACACCGCGTCAAATTTTTCCTTTTCAAGAAGCGCCCGTATTGTTCCGGTGCGTCCGGCAAGAAAATTGGTTTCAAACTTCACGCCGAGCTGCGCGGCCAGATTGTCTATTTCATGTGACACCACCGACTTGGGCAGCCGGAATTCCGGTATGCCGTACACCATAACGCCGCCCGGCTTGTGAAGCGCCTCGAATACGGTCGCTTCATGTCCGGCGCGCGCAATATCCGCCGCCGCGGTAAGTCCGGCAGGCCCCGATCCAATGACGGCGACTCTTTTGCCCGTCGGCGCCGCCTTCACCGGAACCGTCTCCCTGTTGTTTTCCCGCTCCCAATCAGCGACAAATCGCTCCAGCCGGCCTATTGCGACCGATTTCTCCACGCTTTTGAGACTTTTCCCAACCGTACATTCAAGCTGGCATTGTTTTTCCTGAGGACAGACCCGTCCGCATACCGCAGGCAACAGGTTTGTTTCTTTTATAATATCAACGGCGGCTTTGAAATCGCCCTTCTGGATTTCCGCGATGAAGCGGGGTATTTGCACCCCCACCGGACATCCGCGCGCACACGGCGCGTTTTTGCACGCAAGGCAACGCCCGGCTTCGGTCTTCGCCTGTTTCGCAGTGTAGCCCAGAGCGACTTCCCGCATGTTTTTAGCGCGTACGACCGGCTCCTGCACCGGCATTTCCTGCGGCGTTATCGCAAGACGTTCTTTTACAGATAGACTCGGCATGGAGAAAGTATAGTATATACGAGGCTGTTTTTCAATAGAGCGCATGGTCTCATAAAAAATGTTACCGAAAATGGCCCGTGCCTCAAATTGAAAATGTTACCCAAATTATAATAAGGACGCTCGAAGGAGGGCATCCGAATGGGGTTAAACATGAAAGAAAAACAGGCGGTAAC
>JAIRLZ010000098.1 GCA_031259035.1 Treponema sp.
ATTCTGGATAACGACAAAAGGGGAAACGACATGTACGCAGGCGTTCCGGTTATCCATGACATCAGCGTTGGCCGCGCCATCGTAAAAAAATTCAAAATCAGGATGGCTATTGTCGCCATGCCCTTGCCGGACAACAAAGAAACCGCCTATGCGCTCAATAAATCGCTTTCAGCGTTTAGGTATACGGTTATCGTGCCGGACTTTTTCAATATCGCCAATATTTGGATGAAAGTGCGCGATTTTGACGGCATACTTGGGTTTGTCACCAGTCATAAACTCAAGATGTTTTGGAACTTGGGCGTGAAAAGAATCATAGACGTGGCGTTGACGCTCATAGGAGGGGCGGTTATACTGCCATTCCTGCTTGTCATCGCGGCGCTGATTAAAATATCTTCTCCGGGTCACGTTCTCTATGGACACACGCGAGTCGGCCAGAACGGCAAGCCTTTCACCGCGTGGAAATTCCGTTCCATGAAGGCGGACGCCAAAGAGCGGCTGCAAAAGCTCCTTGATTCCGATCCCGCGATTCGGGAGGAATGGGAGATGAATCACAAGTTGAAAGACGATCCGAGGGTGACTGCCATTGGGAAAATGCTGAGAAAATTCAGCCTTGACGAATTTCCCCAACTCATCAATGTGCTGAAAGGGGAGATGAGTCTTGTGGGACCACGCCCCATCGTTGAAGCGGAAGCGGCGAAATATGGAGAGGATTTTGAGCGCATCTTTTCGGTGAAGCCCGGCATGACCGGTTTGTGGCAAGTTTCAGGACGCTCGGATACGGACTATGCCGAGCGGGTGGCGTATGACACGTATTATATGCGGAGCTGGTCTATTTGGCTTGACGTATGGATTTTGTATAAAACCATTGGAGTCGTCCTCCGGGGAAAAGGAGCGTATTAATGTTTTTTCTTGGGAAAAATAGGAGAGCGGGCGTTTTTTGCTGCGTCCTGTGGATATTCATCATGGCGCCGGCGGAATCGGGCTTTGGGCAGTCCCGCTCATTTAATGATGTTTTTCCAGAATTAGATGAAGCGAAAAAACAAATCGTTTTATCGGGTGACGGTTTTGTCGCCGCCGGAAAAGGGATTCCGTTGCAGCGTATTGTTCCGGCTGGGTATGAGCTTGCCGTTCAGCAAGCCATTCTCAAAAACGCCTACATAACGGAAAGCGTCGCGTTTATTCCTTCCAAAAAAACGACGATTCTCACTATCTACAACGCCATTCAGAATGTCCGGGATTTAAAGGGCATGTTGTATCATTCGGCGACAAAAGCCGCTGACGTTCCGCTTTTTGAAGACGCGACCCGCATTAAAAGCGACAAAGACACCTCCGCGCTCCCCGATCCGCCGCAGGCGGCCGTTGCGCCCAGTGCGGAGACATGGTACGTACGGCTGAAAGACGCCAATTTCGGCAATTCCTATTATCGTGTTGACATTGCCGCCAATAGCAGGGCGATTGTATGTACGCTCACGAATTTTAGGGATCTTTCTTTTTTATTTGTCCCGGTCATCAAGAAAGAAAACTTTATCGCCCAGATCTACCTTGAACCGGTCGTCAACGGGCTTGTCATTTACAGCGTCGCAAGCGCGGATGTGAGTGATTTTTTCGCCTCAAAAATTCATGTGCCTTCGGCGGTGCAGAAGCGGCTTGAGGTGATTAAGCGGTGGGTGATTGGCGGACTTGGAGCGGAGTAGCCGGCGGCTCCGCCTGCGGAGTGTTACCCGGCGGGTGACATCCGTTAAAAAATGATAGAAGAAGGATGTATGTTAAAAGCGACTTTTCCAGACAATACGACGCTTTCCCGCGAATTCGGCGTGAAGATTGAAAGCGTCGCCAACTATTTCGGCGAGCGAAAAGCGGGATCGGAACTTGTGGCGGTACGGGTGAACAATGAAATCCTCCCGCTTTCCGCGCCGCTTGTGGTAAACGTCCGCCTTGAGCCGGTGACCCGTGACAGCGTGGAAGGGACGGCCATTTACCGGCGTTCTTTGGCGTTCCTGCTCGCCTTGTCCGCGCACAAGCTCTTTTCCAGCGAGCGGCTTTCCATAGGACATTCGCTCGGCAGGAGCTACTACTACACCTTTGCTGACGGCACGGTTCCTTCCGCGCAAAAAATTGAGGACTTAAAAAATGAGATGAAGGGGTTGGTGGAAAAAAACCTCCCCATTGATTTTCATTATCTTGCCTATGCGGAGGCGATGGAGATTTTTAGCGACAACAAACAACGCGAGACGAGTCTGCTTTTGGACCAGCGCAGCGAATCAAATGTGCCAGTGAACGAGTGCGATGGGTGGACAGACCTCTATATTGGCCCCCTTGCGCCGAGAACCGGTCTTCTCACCGCCTTTGATCTTATGAAATATCAGGACGGCTTTCTGCTCAGGTTTCCGGGAACCGGCAAAGGCAATGAAATCGGCGAGTTTGAAGACAGTCCGGTGATATTTTCCGTGTACCGCGAGCATAAGAATTGGGGCCGCACTATAGGCGTCAATGTGGTCGGACATCTCAACAAACTGGTTGCGGAGCGTACCGTCAAGGACTACATCGGGATTGCGGAAGCGTTTCAGGCGAAGAAACTCGCTGAAATAGCGGACAAAATTTATGCGAAGCGGGACACGGTCAAGGCGGTGTTTATAGCGGGGCCGTCGAGTTCCGGCAAGACCACGACGGCGAAGCGGCTTTCCATTCAGTTGAAGACGCTGGGCGTTGAACCTATCGCGGTCAGCCTTGACGATTACTATATAAACGCGGACAAAACGCCTCGCGATGAGAATGGACAG
>JAIRLZ010000139.1 GCA_031259035.1 Treponema sp.
TAACTGATGAACAGATGTTACAGATAAAGCTACGAAAGGATAGATTCCACAGCGATTGGAATTATACTCTACAGCCTTCGGTGCTCAATATGTAGTATTTATTTTGGGGAGAGCCCTAACAAGAATGCTCCTCGTTTTGCCTTTTATAATAACCATACGTGATATTTTCATATATGAATGTACAAATACTAATCTTTTCATAAATATTACCTCATATATATTGCAATGATGGTTTCTGAAAGAAAGATGACACAATAATTGGTTTATGCATCAACGCATACAAAGCTTCTTTCACTATTTTCAGAAATTGATCGGGTCCGTTGATTGTTTTCTTCCCTATGACATGGTGTTTTACATATGCCCATACCGTCTCGTCAGGGTTTAATTCCGGCGAATATCCGGGCAGATAATATAATCGTAATTTCCCTTCCGTCGACTCCACGAATGCTTTTACTTTCTTGCTCTTATGCACAGGATGCCCGTCCACTATGAGAAACACCGGATTTTTCCGCTTAAAAACCAATCGTTTCAAAAAGTCTATAAACACCGGCGCCGCGCAGGTCTTGTTTGTTGCCATAAATCTCATATGCCCTTTGCCGCTTATCGCCGACAGCATATTTACCGAAAACCTCGCTCCGGTAGTCTTTATCACCGGCGTTTCACCCCGCGCGGCGCCCAGGTTGTCCCGCTGTGATAATCAGAGCGAATCGCCGATTCATCCCCCCAATAGATGGTCGCCCCGCACTTTTTCGCATCCTTTTTTATCTTGGGATATTCCTCCTTTAAAAACTTACGCACCGCTTCCTCGTTTTGCTGATATGCCGCATATTTGGGCCGTTGCGCCGACAACCCCAACGCCTTGAGCGTGCGCCATACCGACACCCCGGACATAGACACGTTAAATATGCGCCGAATTACTTCCCGTATTATTTCTATGGTCCACAACGCAAAGGGGAACGCATATTGTTCCGGCGTTTCATCTTTTATGATATGGTAAAAACGCATCGTTTGGGGGCCGGTTAGTTTTGGCGGCCGCCCGCCTGATTTATGGACGCGCAACGCCTCAAACCCTCCGGCCCGGTATAAGGACAGCCAATGATAAATGATGCGCCGGTTGCAACCGATTGATTTGCCCGCTTCTTCAGGGCTTTCGCCAGCTAACACCCGCCGCACTGCCGTAATTCTTATTTGCGCTTGCGCCTCACGGTTTAATTTTCTTCCGTCATTTATTCGTATATTCATGTTGTAATTATATCATGCGCTAATACTTTTGTAAAGATTAGTAAGGATACAATGAAATCAAAGACAGGCGCTTCATTGTCCACTTTTTCATACAATTCGATTTCATATTCCATGATTTTAATATATCATATACGATATTCCCTTGTCAAGTTTTTTGAAGATTTTTTCACAAAATTTTTAGCCCAAATTGCGCATAACGTTCAGGTTGTTTACGACGTTTTGCCAGCCCGAATAAGCAAATGCGTAGCATTTGCAGGGCGGACAAAATGTGCCGGAGTGAGCCGTGCGAATGAGGGCGCAGCCCGATTGAGCTAGTCGAAAGTACAGGCGTGGTTTTTATAGAAAGTTGTTCGAAGGCTTAAAGGTTTCAAACAACACTTTTATAGAAATAATATTTTACACTAACTGACGCCATAAAGCGCGTTTTGGAACAGCCTCATATAATACTGAAATAGATATAGTATACTGGCGGTACTTCGCCTGACAGGTCCGCTTGCGCGCCCCAGCGAAGCTGGGCGACTCCGCCTTCAACGTCTCGCTATCCACTGTGGCTGGGTCATTTCGCCGCATTTAGCCAGACGCGGTCTTTGCCGCTTGCAGAGACCTTAATTCAGGCTGGCAAACCGCATCTGCTCCGGACGCTTCCGCGCACAGACTCATTCTATCAGCGCTGTTATGTCCGTTGAAGCGCCCATGTAACGCTCATTGCCGGGGAAAACAACAACAACGCGGTAGACGCCTTTTGCGGCGGGCGGGGCGGGGAGCGCCCTAATGGCGGCGTCATTGACGGCGCCGTTGGCGTTTGCGGCGAAATACGAAAAGACAAGAGGCGGTTCTACCGGCGGTTCGGCGGACGCTTTGGCCAGCTTGGGTTCACCGTCATAGGCGAAACGCTGGATCGGATCGGCGACAATCGAAATAAAAGCCTTCTGAATGTGGTATTCAACTTTGATGCTCTTGCCCGGTTTGTATCCGTTTCCCCCGGGACGTTCGATTCTGACATAGTAATCGCCCACCTCAACCGGTGGTTCGGCGCGGCCGTTCCGGTCGTTCTCCAAATCATCTTCGGACGCGAAATAGGTTATGACAAAAGAAGGCGCGTCATCTTTCGCCGCGTGGACTTCAATCGCCTGATTTCGCTCATTGTACTGGGTGTGCTGATAGGTGGCGGACGTGATGATGGGCGCTTCTTCCAAAGCGCTTTCTTTTGAAGCGCAGGAAATAAAAAAAAGTGCCGGCAACGCCGCTGACGCCGCGATGAGAAACGCCGCTTTTGTGATAGATCGCTTCCTCATGCCAACCATCGTCATTCGTCCAAATCGGAAAGCTGGGTGGACAAGTAGCGTTCCCCGGAGTCCGGCAATATCACCACGATTGTCTTGCCCCGGCTTTCCGGGCGGGACGCGATCTTGAGGGCTGCCCACACCGCCGCGCCGGAAGAAATGCCGGCGAGGATGCCTTCAACGCGCGCCAGAACGCGGGCGCTTGAAATGGCGTCTTCATTCGTAACCCTCACCACCTCGTCAATGATCGACCGGTTGAGCGCCTTGGGTATAAAGCCCGCGCCTATTCCCTGAATGCGGTGAGGTCCGGCGAGGCCGCCTGAAAGTACCGGCGAGGCGTCCGGTTCCACGGCGACGATCTTCACAGCGGGATCCCTTGACTTGAGAACTTCCCCAACACCCGTGATCGTGCCGCCGGTTCCGACTCCCGCTACAAAGACATCCACCGCGCCTCTGGCATCCGCCCAGATTTCTTCGGCTGTGGTTTGACGGTGAACTTCGGGATTCGCGGGGTTTTCAAATTGCATGGGCATGTAGGCGCCTGAGATGCGGCTGACCAGTTCCTCGGCTTTTTGAACCGCCCCCTTCATGCCGGACTTGCCGGATGTCAGCGTCACTTCCGCGCCGAGCATACGAGCGAGTTTCCGCCGTTCCACGGACATGGTTTCCGGCATGGTGAGGATGAGTTTGTAGCCTTTTGCGGCGCAGGCGAACGCCAGCCCTATGCCGGTGTTGCCCGATGTGGGTTCAACGACTGTTCCGCCGGGTTTAAGCTTTCCGTCCCGTTCAGCCGCCTCCAGCATCGCGGCCCCTATGCGATCCTTAACGCTGGCCATAGGGTTGAAGGCTTCTATCTTCGCCAGAACTGCGCCAGGCAAATCTTTTCCCAACTTGGCGAGTCTGACTAAGGGCGTATTTCCCCGCGCCGCGATGATGTTGTCGAAAACCATCCCCCGGCAGGAGACAACCTCCCGTTCATCCATAATGTTCTCCTATATTGAATAATCCGATTCTTGATTGATGTCATACTGAAACATCGCCAGTATGCGCTCATGGATTTCCACCAGTTCCGCGTCCGTTCTTGCCCGCGGGCGTCTTACCTCAACCGGCATACGGTTGCGGATCGTCCCCGGACTCGGAGAGAACACCGCCACCTCGTCTGAAAGATAGACAGCTTCCTGAACGTCATGCGTCACCAGAATGATGGTGATGGGGTTTCCGGTTTCACTGGTCTCGTACCAGAGCCGCAGCAGTTCGTCTTGCAGTTTTTCCCGCGTCAGGGCGTCCACCGCAGCGAACGGCTCGTCCATCAGGATTATTTTCGGCTCCACCGAGAGCGCTCTTGCCAGAGCCAAGCGCTGCCTCATGCCTCCCGAAAGCTGGGAGGGATATTTATGCGCGGACGCGGCGAGACCCACTTTATGCAGATAGTACAGCGACTTCTCCTCAATTTCCCGTTTTTTTAATGCGGTCCCGCCGCGTCTGTCAGCATTCCTCAGTTTAAGGGCGAAGACTACATTTTGCAGTGCCGTCATCCAGGGGAAGACCGCGTAATCCTGAAAGATCATGGCGATGTCGTGTTTGGGACGATCCCGAAACACGCCGTTGGCGAGCGGCGAGATGAAACGGTAGCGCCTGCGGTAGGCGATCTGCTCCTTGCGGGTCGCGGGCAGAGGTTCCAGCACGAGCTTGCCGTCAATATGGATGGTTCCGTCGGTGGGCGCCTGCAGTCCCGCGAGGATTTCCAAAAAGGTCGATTTTCCGCAGCCGGAGGGTCCCAAAAGGGACACTATCTTTCCGTCTGGAATGGTGAGGGACACGTTCAACACCGCCGTAAGCCCTTCAGCCAGCCCTTTCTCATTGACAACCGAAAAAAATTTGCCGATGCTCTTGGCTTCTATCATCCTGACGCCGCCTTTACCGCCCCACTTTCCATATGGCAAGTTTGATCTCTATATACTTGAGTATCTCAATGAGGAACCAGCCGAGCCAGCCCAAGATGACCATGCACACCATCATTTCGGGGATGACAAAGTAATCTTTCGCCTGCCCCAGCAAATAACCTATGCCCATGCGCCCGCCGTAGGATTCGCCTATAAGGAGCATCACCAGCCCCATAGCGACGCCGGTCTTAAGGCTCATAATGATGGAGCCAAAGGCGTGCCAAAAGTAGACCTTGCGGAGCAGGGTGAATTCGCTGGCGCCAAAAACCCTGGCTGACGCGAGATAGCGGGGGTCGGTGTCCTTGATTCCTTGGTAGGTGTTGAACAGCACCGGATAGAAGATGCCGATAAACATGAGGAAAATGTGCATCTTCGAGCCGATGCCGAAGAAGATGATGGTCATGGGAACCCATGCGGGCGGCGGTATGGGGGACAGCAACTGCCAGAGGGGCAGGACATAGGCGCGTATCTTGAGGTTCCAGCCCATGAGCAGACCGATGGGAACCGCCAGGACAACCGCGATGCCGAACGCCGTGAAGAACCGCCCCATGCTGATTCCGATGTGCAGTACGAGATCTTTGTGCCACAACATGAACCAAAACCGTTGCGCCACAGTGGAAAGGCTCGGGACGAGGCTTTCCGGCAGTACCTTCCAGCGGGGAAGGAATTCCCACAAAAGGAGTATGGGAATAAATATGGTCAAGAATTCCAGTGAGAAAAAATTCATCAGGGAATTCTTGAAGAATCCGCCGAGTTCAAGCAGAACCCGGCGGAACCCTTTTGTTTCGTAATCCGTCATATCCCGATGCTTCGCCGTTTTACCAAGTTATACCCTTAAACTCAGAAGCGAAAAGCGCGTCGCCGGGATTCTTGTCTATAGTTCCCTGTCGTACCAAGGCGTCAGCGTAGCCTTTGAGCTGTTCCGTGGCAAGTTGCGTGGTAAAGCCCAGTTTGGGATTGCTGTTGATGATGGCTTGCCGGTCAACGGACACATATTTCGCGGCGATATCCACGATGTCTGACGCAACCGGGTTGGCGAGAATAAGCTGATCCGCCTCGGCAATCGCCTCAACAAAGGCTTTGGCGTCTCCCAGACGGGCGGCGAGGAAGTCCTTGTTGGCGTTGATGGTCCGGCACGGCGGATTTTCACCGGCCAGGTTGGGATCAATGGTTCCGTCGCCATCGGCGTCGGACTCTCCGTTAAAGAGGGTTTTGTATTTGGGATTTCCAGCCTCGTCTTTTGCGAGGAGCGCCAAAGCTACAAAAGGCTCTTCAAGAATGGCGCCTTTCACCTGTCCAGCGTCAAGAGCGGCGATGGCCGCGCCGGGCGCCAGCGTCACCAGTTCAAAATCAATGTTATACTGGTTCCGCAGCGCGTCCCTGATGAGGATCACCGCGCAGCAGGTGGTGGAAAGCCCGGCTATTTGTTGCCCGTCAAGGTCTGCGGGCATCCTGTAGGGCGCGTCGACCGGAACCACCAGCACGGACGTGCAAGGTATCTTCACTTGAGCGATAATGGAGATGTTCTGCCCCTTGGCTATGGGGGTAATGACCCCGGTGGGGCAATTGAACACAATGTCCGCTTCTCCACCGACCACCGCCGCGACGCCTGAACTGGTCTGCTGTATCTCCACTTCCAGACCGCGCTTGGCAAAAAGCCCCTTTTCATAGGCCACATAGAGATTGAGGTGGTGGGTTGAATTGGCGTCCGCCACAATCACCTTTTTGTCCGACAGGGTTGGTTGCGCTGCGGACGGCGCCTCGTCCTTTTTTGGGCCAGCCCAGAGGCTTGCGGCGAAAACCGCGAAAGACAAAAATACGCATAGTATTTTTTTCATGGAATCCTCCTATAAATTCCTATTATATCAATAGGTTTACATTGTAAGCTATATTCATGCGTTTAGTCAATAGGGTGGATGCAAAAAAACAGGAAAAAAATAAACCTCTCCGCCGCAGAGCGCGTGAAGCGGCGAGGGCGTCTGCGCCGCTTCACGCTCGGGGTTCGGCGAACTTTCGGTTCGACTGCAAGGAAATTGTGTTACTGTGAACGTTTGCGCGGCAAACCAGCCTGCCGTACGATTTAACCGCCCTGCGGAAAGGTAATCAAGGTGGAAAAAACCGTGTTGAAACGTCAATGGGTTTGATCGCACAAAAAGCCTGTGAGATGAGAGCCAAGAAATGGAAACAGGACTTCACCCGGAAGGCGTATCCACATGAGGCGGCAAGCCTTCAGCGCCGCCCGGCAAAAGATCAAACAAACAGGATTTTTACGTGATGATGGCGGCGAACCGGAAGGCGGGGAGGGAGCGGGAGAAGCGAGGGAACAAATATGAGCGTCAGGTGAGCGTAAATCATGCGATAGGTGTTCAAAGACCGGCTCATACGAGCCGGCGTGTGAAAAAATTTCGTCCTTGAAAAACACAGAATAAGACGCTATACTATACCATATGGTAAAAAAAACAATGTTGTTTGGTTTAGGCGCGTTTGCCGCCGCGCTTGTCGCGTCATGTTCTTTTTTTGACTTTGAGACGCCGGTGGATTCCACGCTCCCGCCCGATAAAGAAATAGCAATTGACGGCAATACGCCGGTTTCCAAAATTGATTTCTCCGATGTGTCGGGTTCGGTGTCCATATCTATTGACAGCTTGACAAACAAGAGCGTCTATCTGGTGAAATACGCCGCCGCTTCCGCAGCGGCTGGGCAGACGGGATCCGCCGTTGCCAATGAATATTCAGCGCAGCCGTCAGCGGCTTCCCCGGAGCGGAGCGCGGCGTCCGGCGTGTTTACCGCCGGGGACGGCTCGGCGAGCGTCCGGTACGACCATCTTGCCGCGCAGAGATTCAACCGCAGCCCGCCGCCGGAAAGCGGCGGCGGCGTCCGCGCTGCGGCGGAAGAAGCGCGGGCGGCTTACAAGGTATACACGGAAGACGGTTTGACCGGACAGTTTTGGGTGGAAGCCGGTTCATCTGGAAACTCTTGGATACGAGAATCCGCCGTTTTGCGGGCGGCGAGCGAACACGCCGCCGTGTGGGTCGCGGATAAAAATTTTACGCAAACCGAGTCCGCTTCCAATGACAACAAAATCACGCAGGCGCAGGCCGAGGAAATCGCCGTCCGATTTGACGCTATTTATCAAAAAGAGACGCCCATCTTTGGGTATGAATACGGCGGAGGTCCCGGTGGCGATGGCGGGCGGGACGGAGACCCCAAAATTCAGATACTCGTCTATGATATTGACGGCGATTATAAACGCAATCAGACCAGCGGCGTTTTCGGCTATTTCTGGGCGAAAGATTTTTATACACAAGCCGAAGCCGGCAAGACGAAAAGCAATGCCGCCGAAATATTTTATCTTGACGCGCATTTTGCCGACAAGCACCCGGATGGGGCGATTTCGACATTGGCGCATGAATTTCAGCACATGATCAATTTCAATGAGAAGTCCGTAAAGTCCGATTTCAAGCAGTCCTCAGAAACATGGTTCGATGAAATGCTCGCAATGCTTGCGGAAGACCTTATCGATCCGTTGGTCGGCGTCGTCGAAAGCGAATTTCCGTATAACCAGCGGATACCCTTGTTCCTAAACGGATATTCAGACTGCGCCCCCACCACATGGATGGAGGGCGAAAAGGCGCTGTACTCATACGCCAATTCATACGCATTCGGCGCGTATCTCATAAGAAATTTCGGCGGGGCGCGTCTGGTAAAAGAGATGATGACGAATTCCAAGGTCAATGAAGAGTCCGTGGTTGACGCCGTAAACGCGATGTCGCCGGCGGCCGCGCCCGCAACGGCGGAGCGGGGAGGCGGCTGGAATTTTTCAGATCTCCTGTCCCGGTACGGAGAAGCGCTCATTTTCAGCGGAAATGAAAAACCGTCAGGCGTATTTTCTTTTGACAACACTGTAACCGAAATAATTGACGGTACGGAATATACATGCGCCGGTTTTGACATTTGGGGGATGGACAATCCGTTTGCGGGCAAAAAATTGTCCTCTCAATATAGTATGGTCTATCCGTCAAAAGGGCCTCTTATTATAGACACCGGTTATGCCATTGGCATGTTTGAAAACACCTTTATTGTTCAGTCAAACGCCGCGTGGCGAAACAAGACGGGCAATGTGACCATGAGGCTCAATAAGCCGGCGTCCAGCGCGGTCGCGTTTTTTATAATGATCAAGTGAGGCTGTTCCAATAATTCCGCCGCTCTGTGAGCGGCGGGGCGGTTTAGTCCGTGAAACATGCCGTCTAAAAGCATGACTGTTAGGGAAGCCCGGCAATGAACTGCCCTCGCCCTTCAGGGCGGGGGCAGCTTGACCGCGCCGCGTCATTGTCACGTCATGTACGCGGTTGGGTGATTTTACGGAAATGTCTGTAAAAGCGGGCGTCCGCCTACACTCGGACGGACGCCCGGCGCGCATATTTTCTACTTGTTTGTCGTAGACCAACTGCCTGATGCGGACGGCGCGGATACCGTGCTGTTTGCAGTCAAATCAACCGTCGGGTAATAGTAGATAGTCGCGTATGTTGTAATTGAACGCCCTAGTGTTATGGATGGTCTGGCAGTGTTCTTATTGATTATTTTCGTTCCCGTAGATTTCGTGGAAACCAGCTTGATTTCGTATGTATCAGACTCGAAACTGCCCAGAGAAACCGAACCGTTTGCCGCGATAGCGGCGTTTATCCGATTGGAACCCCATGCGCTCGTCCCTGATTTCCTGACGTAGACCTCTGAAATCGCAAAGCCGTAGTTGTTCCGTATCGTCAGGGTATACGAGGGAATAACCTGAATAGGCTCGGTCCATCCGGAGTTTCCGATGGTCTTTGTTTGCGAAGCCGTTCCAATGGTTATTGAGAAGCTCTGGTATCTGTCCTGTGTGTCATATACCGTGAACGAGTAGGTTCCGGGCTCGAATTGTTTTCGCCAATCGCCCCCGACCGCCAGATTGGATGAAAGCTCGTTGCTCCCGCTGTTGATGTAGAGGTACTTGATGGGATAACTGGCGCTGTTTGTTATGGTCAAGGTCGCGGGTTCTATGGAATAAGAGCTTGCGTCCATGTCGGTTCCTCCGATGTAGACGCGCCAGATGTCGCCTAGGAGTTCCCAATCATCGGTAGCGCCGCCTATGACATAGAGGTACCCATCCTTGATAACCGAAGCGTGACCCGATCGCGGGGCAAACGGGGCGTTGCCCTTGCTCGTCCAGTTTACACCGTCACTGGAGAACCACACGTCGTTAAAAAATTCCGCGTTATCGCCCCCATTGCCGCCGACGAGCCACATCCCCTGCGAATTAGCCGAGAGCGTATGCCCGTTTCTGTCCAGCCAGCCCGGATTGGTCGTAAGGGTTGTCCACGTTATTCCGTCCGGCGACGCGACGACGTCGTTCAGTTCGTCTTGCGCTCCGTCGATAAAGCCGCCGGTGATGTAGATTTTGCCGTTGTAAACCACGCCCGCCGCCTCGCCGCGAGGCGTGAGGCCTATCGCGTCCTGTTTCACCCAGTTGACGCCGTCTGTCGATTTCCAGACCGCGTCCGTAACTAGCCAATCGTCGAGAAGCGGGTCAGCGCTTCCGCCGATTACCCACATGGCGTTGTTAAAGGCAAGCCCCACATGTTGGACAACGCCGTCGGTGAGTCCTGTTACGCCGGTTTTAACGGTCCATGAGCTGAGATTGGAGGACTCTGTCACCAAACTGTCCACAGCCCAATAGTCGTCCGCGGAGTTGTAGGTAAAGCCTCCGACTGAATACAACTTGTTGTTGAACAGTATATGCTGGTGGTAAAAGCTATGGTTTTCCTCTGGTATGACGTAATTCCAGTACCAATTCTTCCCATCGCTTGAGGTCAACGCCATGTTGTCGCAAGTAATGACGATTTTCCCATTCATAACGCTTGCGCGGTGGTAATACATATTCCAGCCAGGCAAGTCTCCGACGTATTCCCACGAAAGCGCGGAATTTGATTTCCATTGCGCGTAAAGGGTTACGTCCGCGTTGACCGTCAGCGAATCTCCCGCGCCGTAGGGCGTTCCCGCGCCCGTGGAACTGGTATTCCAGCCGTCGAAGGTCTTGCCGGAATAGGTCAGGCTTCCCTGCCCCGCGACCGTTGCGCTTGATCCCGCTGAGACGGTCTGCGCGGACGGCGGGGTTCCGCTTGCGCCGTTGGCGTTGTAGGTTACGGTGTACTGGGTGACCGCGCCGTCCACCCAGCCGCCCGCCGCTCCGTCTTTCGCGCTGTCCAGGGTAACGCCCACCCCTGCGGTGGCGCCACGCCTTTTTGTAGGTATGGGGTTAGAGACAAGATCCCCGCTATTGTTATAAGCGGCGCCTTCCACCTCTACCGCATAACCAGGCGCGTTTCGTAACCCTTCCTCAGCGTCTGAACCATATATAACGCCGCCTGTTTTTAGAAAAGTTCCCAATATATCAACATTATTGCCTGACCAAATAAGTACTCCCGAACCCCAAGATGCGGTATTTCCACTAATTGATCCGCCGGTCATTATAAAATGACCGCCAGAAGTCATAACGCCGCCACCGCCGGCGCTAGCGCTTGTTTCGGCATTCCCGCTGATTGTACCACCGTTCATAGTAAAACTGCCATAGCTGCAAATGCCGCCGCCATAACTGCCGGCAGTATTATTACCAATTACACCGCCATTCATCACAAGATTGCCATCTATAAATATGCCGCCTCCCTGACTATCTGTAGCGTTGTTATGTATCGCGCCGCCATTCATAATAATAGTACCATAGCCGCAAACACCACCGCCAAGCGTACTTGTACTGTTTCCCGTAATCTTCGCGCCATCATTCATCACCAAAGTCCCGCCGCTGTTCACATACACCAGCGAAGCCGTATTGTCGCTCCGTCCCTGCAAGGTGACATTGTTTCCAAGCGTGAGCGTCACGCCGCTTCCCACGGTAAAAAGCGAACCGCTTGAACTCAAACCGACTGTCCGTTCCGTCCCGCCGCCGGTGAGGGTTATGCGGACGGTTTTGCCGCTATAGGAAAGCGTCTTCGGCGCGATGGTCTCGTTGCTTTTTAAGGCGACGCTGTAAACGCCGCCTTCTACCGCGTTGTTTGCGATCCACGTTAATGACTCGGCAAGCGATACATTGGAAGGCGCTCCGATTGTTTTTGCAATGATCACGTCTTTAACATAGACCGTAACCTTGGATTTGCTCACGCTGTCCATCGCAAAATGAAACACAAGCGGATTGGAACTCGCGGGCGCGGCGGCGTTAGCCGTCAACGTCCAAGTATACGAATGAAATTGCCCGTCCGCCGGAACGGATTTTGAGTCTTCCCATCCCGGAGCAATCCAGGCGTCGTCAGAATCGTCGTAACGATTTCCATTGTTCCAATCCCCTATTCCCACGTAAAAGCCCGTCATAGCGGTGTCGGTTTTGATTGAAAAGGAAACCGTTATCCGCTCTCCCGCGTCTACGGTAAAGCCTGAAGGCAGAAAATCGTCGGAATTATTGTAGATATAGTTGTCATAATCAGGATGCCACGTCAATTCATATGTAACGCCTTCCGGGGTGGCGTCAGCCGTCCACTTGGCGTAGACGCTTATATCCGCGGTTACTTTAGTGGTCCCGGAAAACCGCTCGCCCCCGCCGTTCTGTGAAGTATACCAGCCGTCGAAGGTATACCCGCTCTTGCTTGGATTTGAAGGCATATTTGAAGTCCCAATCGAATCGCCGCTTGTTACGGTTTGCGTTTGTATTGGCGGACTTCCACCTTCCGCGTAAAATGTTACAGCGTATTCTTTGTCCGCGATCAAGCTGTCGCACGCCGTCAACGCTAATCCCAAAACAAGCGCTAACACAGCCGTTCCCAGCGTTAAAAATTTATTTTTCATGTTTTTCATACTATTTCTCCTTTTAGAACTCCACGTACTCATCCGCCTTGACCGCGAATGTATTGAACCAATACGCCTCCGCGTTGTTGACGCTTTTCAGCGCCGCGAGCGCATAGCCTCCGTCCGCCAATTTGACAATCGAATTGAACGCCGAAACATCCTCGCGGGAAACGTCTTTCAGGACAATCCCGGTTTCCGTGTCAATCTTGATCGCCCAGCCTTTGCCGTATTGCCAACTGTAGTAATCGTCCGCGTCGCCGCTACTGTCATTTACCGAACCGGACGCGACAAGCAGATTGTCAAAAATCGTCAGGTCAAACAACAGGTTGTTTCGCCAGTTTCCATACCGCTTGAGCCAAATTTCAGCGCCGCCGGAATCCAGCTTGAGGATGTAGGCTTTCGCCGAATCGCCGCCGTCCTCTGTGGAAAGGCCGGTGATGAAAATGTCGCCCTTCGCATCCGCAGCAATAGAATAGGGAAGCATGGAGTCGCTCGCCGCGCCGAAACTGCTGGCAGCCGCAACGCTTCCGTCAGTCTTGTTTATCGTGAGTACAACGGTTTTTATTGAATACCCGTCTCCGGCGTATCCACAGACTATATATCCGCCGGCGGTCTCCAGCCCGCAAACGGCGAAGTTTCTGTCGCATTCAGGCTCGACGTATTTTTGTTCCCAGAGGAGCGTCCCGTTTTCCGTGTATGTACGGATGAATTGAGAACTCGCGTCAAACCACTCGTCGTCAGCTTCCGCGTATACCTTTTCATTGCCCAGAACGAGGAAGCCGCCGTTGACAGACGCGAGTTTTATCCCCAAGAGGCTTTGCAAGTTGTCTTCTGCCGGCGGAATGTCAACTTCAGAAACGAGTTGCCCATTCGCATTTAGGAAAAACAGCCACAGTCCGCAACGCATTCCTTTTGCGTACGTCGCCAGAACCGCGTACCCGCCGTTACTCAACTGAACAACGTCGTTAAACGTCGTGTGATACGCGACGCTTTCCGTTCCCGTGTAAAGACTGGTCGCGGGGAAAACCGTATTCTCCCATTCGGCGTCTCTCGCGGTAATCGCCGCGACCTCGTAAGGCTCTGAAACGCCAGTCGCCTGAGCGACGGTGTCTATCACGCCAAAGTCCCACCATCCCGCGATGAGGGCGCCGCCATTGGCGATGATTTTATTCAAAGGATAATTGCTTCGCCAATCCGAAAGCGCGTAACGGGCTATGGATTTCAGATAAGGCTCCAGATTGCGGTCTTGCATGGTAGTCCGCCGGTATGAGCTTATGTCTTTTTTCCACTTGGACACGGGTCTCGGCTTTATCTGTCGTTTGACATCGGGAATGACGGACGCGGCGTTCCCTTCATTGGTAAAAATGAAGTCGTAAATAAAGCCTTTTTGCAGCTGCGTTGACGGCATGGCAATTTCATTAAAGACCGATTGAAGCCGGTAGTTGGAAAGGTCGCCGGGCGCGAATTCGTAGACGCCGGTCTTGCCCATAGGAACCGACACTTCCTGATTGCCGGCTTGCTTGTAAGACGTTCCATAATAGGCGAGCTCGAATTGCGGCGCGGCGGATGCCGACACGGATGTGGAAGCGTTCCGAATACGGACAAACGCCTTGCTAAACTCAATGCCGTCCGGTACGGGAATCTGTTTGGCATAGGCGGCGCCGGCTTGAATGTCAAAGGTAAGCTGGGCGTTTGGATCAAGCCCTTCCGCAAACACTTTGCCGCTGTAGTCATCCGCTTCATCGGCCACATTGTATTGGTACGTAACGCAGTACGTTGACCCAACGCCGTGGTTCGCGCTCGGTTGGACTTCGATTAAAACGGTTTCACCCGGCGCCAATTCGGCGGCAACCGGGCCGGAGAATGACACCTGGTGAACCTGAACATAGAACTGGGTGTCGTTCTTGAACGTTATGGTTGCGGCGGCGGCTCCGCCGGTCTCGTCTTGCGGCTCTTTGACGTCCTGATCGCAAGACGCGAGACTTAATGCGATGACAAGTAAAACGCCGATCATGCGGAGTGAATTTTTATACATACATCCCCCCTTTAAAAAGCGGGGCGTTTTTAACGCCCCGCATGGCTGTTACAAAGAACTGATGAGGTTTTCGATATTCCGCTTTGCGCCTTCGGTTAGCGTCGCCGTGTAACTTGACGCAGCTTGCGTGTCGGATCCTACCAAGTTTAGTTCCACCGTATAATCATATCCATTTTTGATAGCCGGATTGGCAGTTTGACCCTCAAAACGTACCGGAACAACCACTGTCCCTCCGTAAAGGGTGCAAACCAGATTGATATTTTCTCCCGCATCACTTGCCGTCACCTCAAAGGCCAAGGTTTCGCCGGAGTTCATCGCGTCATAGCCGTTCTGGGCTTTCATATAGGTTGAAGTCTTTTGGAAACGCGCCGCTTGGTTGGGAATGTTGTTTGTGATTCTGATGAAAGCGTTTGGATACGAAATATTTTGTATCATATCGTTCCATGAAGTGTTGTCAGCCGGGAACTGAACCGTAGCGACAGTATTGTCGGTGACGGGACGCGGACCGATAGACGCGGTGGCCGCGAGGGATTGAGGCTTAAACGGGGTGACTTCGTTTGTCATCTTGTTGTAATAAACATAGACAGGATAGATGGTATACGAATCGGGGCTTGCCGCATACAGCGTATAATTTGTCGCCAAAGCGGGTAAATACCCAATTTTTTCCCCATCCGGGCTGTCTTTATGCAATTCTATGCCCAATCTTCCCTTGTTTGTCACTTTGTAGTAGTAGTCTCCCGTCCAGTTTGGGGAGATGTTGGCTTGATACTTCCTGCCCTGTCCATAGGTGGCCATTGCCGAATAGTCGACCTTGGCGTTTGCAAGGTTATTCTTGTTCGCCTGATACTCGGACAACTTCATGCCCCGGATGATGATATAGCCGCCCACATTGAAGTCGTCGACTTTCGTTGACAAATCAATAGTAACTTTTGAAGTGGCGCGCGCGCCGCCCAAGATGGTTGACGCTAAAGGCGTCTGCCCTTGAAACAGCACCATATCCGCTGAAGTGTCGTTGACCACCGTCAGGGTTCCGCTCGGATTGCCCTCCCAGTCAATGCCGTCAGCGCCCTTGTCGTTTTCATCTCCGCCGCCGGGATCGCACGAGAAAAATGTCAGCGCAAGCAGCAGCGCCGGCAAAACCGCAAGAGTCCTAAACAGATTTCTTACATTCATAAAAAATCCTCCTCTAAGAAAATTCCTCCGCGTACGCGGAGGAGAAATATCAAAAAAGAGGAGAAAACACATCGCGCAAAAGAAAAAGATGCGGTATACTGGCGATGTGTTTTGCACAGCTCCGGGGCCGGTTTTTCTGCCAGGATACGGCCGGTTCCGGAGTTCCTCTTTAGTTGGATAAGTGAGAATTCCTCGCTCAGGCAAGGGTCCGCGAATGAACATTCGTTCTTTGCGCGGAAATGGTCTGAGGATATCCGCCTTGCGGCGGAGGTCTGTCTTATGAAAAGACGCCGTTACTCTGTACGGGGGGGGGGGGGGGATTCCAGAGACTTCACGGGGATGCCCGCTCTATAAGGAAATGCGGCGATGGACGCTGAGAAAAATTCCCGCCGCGGCCGCGATGAGCGGATCGCGAAAACGCTCCGCGCGGAATGGCTAAGATGGTTAAGCTTGTTTGTATGCCGCGGCATATGCGTTGCATCCATGATATTACCCTTTTATTATAGCGCATATAAAGAAGAATAACAAGAGGATTTCGATTCTTTGGCAAGAAAATTATATGCGGTGCAAGATTTGGATCAAAAGACGTGGTTCTCCGTAATCTCGAATAGGGAAACCTCTAAAAACTGAAGTTTTTAGAGGTTTCCTTACCCTGTGGAGAAAATTGTGTTTGCGTAATTCATTACAAATAAAGAATTAGCAATTTTCTCCAAGGAACCTCTGGAAACTCCGGTTGAATTTCCAGAGGTTCCCAATAGCCAATCTCCAGCTTTGACGGGGCTTGAACGGTTATCGACGGGACGCATCCTTGAACCTTCTCACCCGGAAGTTTTTCATAGGGTTTCGCCATAACTGCGGACTGGTTTATATCCGCAAAACATGCTATCATACGCCTATGACGATCATTGACGGCAAAACGACGGCGCGGCAGGCGCGTGAAGAGGCGAAAAAGCGGACGGAAGCCTTGCGGGCGAAAGGCATTGTTCCCTGTTTGGCGGTGATTCTGGCGGGCGAAGACCCGGCCAGCGTGTCTTACGTTACAGCCAAGGAGAAGGCGCTTGCGGAAGCGGACATGGCGAGCAGGGACATCCGTTTGAGCGCGGATATATCCGAGGCGGAACTGCTTTCCCTCATCGCGGCTTTGAATGAGGATGCGGCGGTTCATGGGATTCTGGCGCAGCTTCCCCTGCCGAAGCATGTGCGGGAAGATCGGGTGATTGACGCCATTTCCCCTCAAAAAGACGTTGACGGCTTTCATCCGGTTTCTGTGGGAAACATGGTTCTGGGCAGGGATGGATTCCTGCCGTGTACGCCGAACGGCGTCGTGCGGCTTCTCCAGACGCTCAACATTCCGCTGAACGGCGCCCACGCGGTCATCGTGGGGCGGTCGAACCTTGTCGGCAGACCCCTGTCCATTCTGTTGACCCGCAAAGACATCAACGCGACGGTGACGCTCTGCCACACCGGTACAAAGGATTTGGCGCATTACACGAGGCAGGCGGACATCCTGATCGCCGCCGCCGGGAAAGCCGGTTTGATCGCCGGCGATATGGTGAAAGAAGGCGCGGTTGTCATTGACGTGGGGGTGAACAGGGTGGGCGACCCTTCCGCAAAAAAAGGATACCGCTTGCGCGGGGACGTGGATTTTGAGGCGGTTTCCCAAAAAGCGGCGTTCATTACGCCGGTGCCGGGCGGAGTGGGACCCATGACCATCGCCATGCTTTTGCAGAATGTGGCGGCTGCGGCGGAGAAGACGCTTGATGCTTGACGTGCAGAATCAAGCCGATACGCGGGAGATTCCCCTGGCCAAGGTCGGCGTCAAGGGTCTTGAATACCCTATTCGTGTGCTTGACAAGAAAAACACGTCGCAGTATACGTCCGCGACGGTCGATCTCTTTGCAAACCTGCCGAAACATTTCAAGGGAACCCACATGAGCAGGTTCATCGAAATTTTTCACCGGTACCGCAACGATCTCTCGATGCCCATGTTTTTGAACATGCTCGCCGATGTCCGCAGAGACTTGGATGCGGAAGCGAGCTTCGGCGTCGTGAATTTTCCGTATTTTCTTGAAAAAACCGCGCCCATTTCCGCGCTTCCGGGCATGATGAGCTACCGATGCAGCTATCAGGGGAATGTCAACGCGCATGGCAGGCATTTCACCGTGTCGATTTCCGTACCGGTCGCCACTGTGTGTCCGTGTTCAAAAGCCATAAGCGAGCGCGGGGCGCACAACCAGCGGGGAATCGTGAAAGTCGTACTGGAATTGGGGCCTTTTTTCTGGATAGAAGATGTCATTGACATTGTGGAAAAAGCCGCTTCGAGCCCGGTCTATTCGCTTTTGAAACGTGAAGATGAAAAATTCATCACCGAGCGCGCCTACGACAACCCGAAATTTGTTGAAGATGTGGTGAGAGACGTGTACCTAAGCATACGGAACATCAAAAAATTTCCCCGTTTTTCCGTTGAAGCTGAAAATTTTGAGAGCATTCACAACCACAGCGCGTTTGCCCGCGCCGAATACGCCGGATGACGCCCCCCGCTTTCGCCTGTTTTTGCGGCTTCGTTTGAAAGTACCGCGTGAGAAGGCGTTGACTATCCGCCCAAACTTCCCTACAATAGGACTATGCAAAAGCGCATCTTTTTTCTTACAAATAAAAAGATAACGCCCGTTCTCTGGTGGCTCTCCTCCATCGGGCTTGGCGTTGTCCTGATGGTGACTCCGGTTTCTTCCGCGGACGCGCAGGGAAATCAAAGTCCACGGCAGTACGGCTCAATAGTACAACAGATACTTGAATTTATTCAAAACCATTATGTTGACGAGGTTGATCCCAGAACGCTTTACGAAGGCGCCATGAACGGAATGTTCAACGCGATCGGGGATCCGCATTCGAACTTTTTGTCCGCGCGGGATATGCTGGATTTAAGCGACACGACTTCAGGCAATTTTGGGGGCGTTGGTTTGTATATTTCAAAACCGCTTGAGGCGAAAGACGGAAATCCCCCATACGTTGAAGTGGCCGCTCCTATGGAAGACACGCCCGGCTGGCGCGCGGGAATCAACGCCGGCGACCTCATCATCAAAATTGACGGGGAGCCGACCGATGAACTTACCATGGACGAGGTGCTTGAGCGGCTGCGCGGCAAGCCCGGCACCGATGTTACGACGCTTATCCGGCGGGGGGCGAACATCGAATTTTCGGTGACGATTACGAGAGCCGTTATTGAAGTGCCAACCGCGAAATACGCCATGATAGGCGATGCGGGCTACCTCAAGCTCCTTACGTTCACCCCCATGACCAGCGAGCGGGCGAAAGAGGCGCTGGCATATTTCCGCGAGCATAATTACAAGGCGCTGATCCTTGATTTGCGGAACAATTACGGCGGACTGCTCAACGCGGCGGTTGACGTCAGCGATCTGTTTCTGGACGGCGGCGCTGTGGTCAGCACCAAGTCCCGAATACCCAGGGAAAACCGTGTCTTTTCCGCTCAAAAGGGCGCCGCGGTTCCCGCTGATATGCCCGTTGTTGTACTTATCAACAATGCGTCCGCGTCCGCGTCGGAGATCGTCGCGGGCGCGTTGAAGGACAGGGGCAGGGCCTATCTTGTGGGTGAGAAATCCTATGGAAAAGGCTCGGTGCAGCAGGTCTTCCCGATACAGGGCAGCGGGGACGGGTACAAAATCACGGTCGCGCGGTACTACACCCCAAGCGATGTGAATATCGACAAAATCGGCATCCCGCCCGACAGGGAGGTGAAAGGCCCTGAATTCACCGAAGAGGATGCGCCAAACCTCAAGGCGCTTGTCGAAGCCAACGAAATTCCGGCGTATGTAAAGGAGCGTCCGAATCTTTCATTCGCGGAAATAAACGCATACGCGAAGCGGTTAAGCGCGAAATACTCTCTTGATGCGGAACTGTTGCGTATTCTCATCAGAAACGAACAGAATCGTATGACGGCTGCGCCGGTGTACGACCTTGACTACGATGTTCAGTTGCAGGAAGCGGTGAATATCCTCAACGGCGGCTCGTATAAACAACTGATGCGGGGTACAAAGACCCTTAGACAACTGCAAGACGAGGCTGAGGCGGAAGAACTGCCGGCGGCCTCATGAAACAATTCCTTCTGCCGCATCCGGCCGACGCTCACGGGGTGGCGCGCTTGACCGGCGACGATTATCGCTACCTTGCAAAGGTCAGGCGTTTGAGCGAAGGCGATGTATTCACGGCGCGTTTGCCGGATGGAACCGAGACCCGGGCGCTGGTGCAAACCGTGTCCAGCGACGCCATTGTCTGTGAATGTCTCGCGCCTGTCGAGCGAATGGCAGGCGCGCTTCTGCCGCCCATACTTCTTTTTCAGGCGCTGCCCAAGGGCGCCAAGATAGACCAAATCGTTCGGCAGGCCGCGGAAGGCGGCGTTGCGGAGATTATTCCCTTTGTTTCCGCGTATACCGTGCCGAAATTAAAAGGAGCGGAAGAAGCGGCTGGAAAAATCAACCGGTGGAAGCGGATCGTTAAAGAGGCTCGTCAGCAAAGCGGCTCTGTCGTTGAGACCCGCGTTAGAGAGGCGTGTACGGTTGACGCTGTTTTTTCCTATTGGGAAGCTGTTGCAATGCGGCATAAAAACCCGGCGGGCGTACTGCTTCATCAGGAGCCGCTTGCGGCGAGCGGCGGCTTTCACCGCTGTCTTGCGGGAAATCCTGATTGCGTCGCCGCGGTTGTGGGCCCGGAAGGAGGATTTTCCCCTGAAGAGGCCGAACGGTTCGTACGGGCGGGCTTCAAGCCTCTTGTCATAGGGGCCAGTGTGCTGAGAGCCGAAACCGCGTCTGTATACGCGGTGGCCGCAATTCGTATCTTACTTTTGGAGAGTGCGGAATGGATGTTGAAAACTCTTTAGGGCAGATGAAAGAACGGATCAACCTGTTGAATGTGCCAATAGATATTGTTGAAAAAGAAAACCTTCCTATTGTTATCGGCAATCTGCTGGGAAGCGGAGGAGCCAGACACATCGTGCTGTTGTCTCTGTGGGATTTGCTGAGGGCGAGGATGAACAACGAATACCGTTCTTATGTGCTTAACGCGGATGTGATTATCCCCATATCGAAAAGCTTGGTCGGCGGTTCCCGCTTCTTGCTTGGCAAGGAACCGATTCGGTACATGCCGTTTGATTTTATTATCGCGCTTCTTTCCATACTTGAGATTCGGGAACAGTCGGTGTACCTTATGGGCGGCAAGAAAAAAATCCTTGAAAAAGCCGAAAAAAATGTCAAGCACACCTTTCCGCGCCTGCAAATTGTGGGACGCTGTACCGGACGTTTCAAAAAAAACAGAGAAGATGCAATTCTCAAAGCCATACGGAAAGCCGCGCCATCCCTTGTGCTTGTCGGCAAAGGTGTTCAGGGAGAGGAATTGTGGATACAGCGCAAGGGCGGCAATCTGGGAACCAGCATCCGGCTCTGGTGCAGCGATATGTACGAAGTTTTTGCGAACAAGAAACGCCATCCGGCAGAATATACGTTTAAACACGGTCTTGAGTGGATTGAATTTTGTTTAAAAAAACCAGTGCGTTTATTGCGGCTGTTTCCGTACGTTTACTATATGCTTCTTCTGTTGCGCTATAAATTTTCTAAAAGCAAAAAAAACGTTCCGGCAAAGGAACAGTAAAAGCTGGCGTTATGTATAAACCGTATATGCAGCCCGTAACAATGGCTGCGCCCGACATCATTGTACCTGAACCACACGTTTCCTTGTGGGCGAGATTGCTGTGCCGTCTGGTCGGACGTCTGTATCTGCGCCAATTCATTGGCGGCGCGAAAGCCGAAGCGCAAGGGGGAAGGCATTTGATTGAAAGTTTTACCCGCGCCTTCAAAAACGAAAGCCGGTGTATCGTCGCCTTTCTGCACCCAAACGGCGCGGAGCCGCAAATACTGGAGTGGTTCACCCTGTCCCGCCTCAAGGCGCTTGCCAGAAAAGCGGGCGCCGTATGCGCGATTCCACCCCATCTTAGATTTGTGCATGGATACGAAGTCTTGCGCTGGGGCGGGTCTCTCGCCAGGTTTATCCTTCCACGGATCGGCGCCATGCCCGTGTACCACGCGAAATTCGACTCGCGCAGTATGGAATGTATCTACAAAGCTTTGATGGACGGACAGTATCCATTAGCCATCGCTCCAGAAGGGCAGGTTTCTTACTTTTCAGACCGGACGCCCCATCTGGAACAGGGATCGGTGCGTATAGGTTTCACTGTGGCGGAACGGCTTGAAAAAAGCGGAACGTCGTGTCCGGTTGAGGTGTTGCCGGTTTCGGTGCGGTATTGCTTTAACGCCCGCGCCAAGAAAGCGATGGAAAAACTG
>JAIRLZ010000159.1 GCA_031259035.1 Treponema sp.
CCGGCTTCGGTTGCCGCTGAGGACGCGCTTGAAGCGTACCGCTGGCGCTGGCAAGTTGAGACACGTTTCAAGCGGCTGAAATCCATCCTGGACTTCGGGGAATTGCCGAAGAAAAACCCGGCGGCCTCGGAGGCGTGGCTGAACGGCAAGATAATGGCTGCGCTGTTAATAGAAGCTTTCATGGGGAAGGCTTCTTTTCCCCCCTGTGATCAGAGGGAACGCCAACCGCAGCCTATGGCGTGAAACGGCGTTCGTTACGTTGGTATTGAAGACCAATCTGGGCCTGCTGATACGTAAAGATTACGAGCAGATAGCGAAACGCCTTGAATGCGAAAAACGGAAGGGGAAAATACGGTATCAGATGCGCGACACCTGTTAAATTAGTGCGTATGGGATCCCAGCGTGTGAACGTTTCAAGCGCCGATGTCTAACAACAAGTTCGTGCGGTTCGTGATTATGCGGTTCGTGTCCCTACGCTTCGATCCTCCTGCATTCGAAATAGAAGCGTTTCTCCAGAGCTTCTCCCATAGAAAAACTCTTCCGTGGAAGGGCGCCGAAGTGGGACATGGTTTCAAAGAAACCGCTTTTTTGTACGGGCGGCAGGAGGATTCCCGCTCCACGCCGGTCAGAGCGTTGCAAAGCGTGGAACACCGCGTCTTCACCGTGAATGTAGTCAATGGACGATCCGGTTTCTTTGACAAAGTCGTCCAATAGGGGCTGCAACAGAGCGACCGCAAGCCCGCAATCAGCGAATTCCACCAAATAAAAGTCATTGTCAAGGATAAGCCCCAACCGGTTTTTTCCTGAAAAGGCTATGGTCAGCGTAGAAAGTTCTTTTCCGCCGCCAATGCGGGTAACTACGGCATCGGGCAATGTGGAAAGCGTCTCCAAAAGACCATTGACGTGATCGCCAAACACCACGCGATGAATCGCCGCAAAATGAACGGCGTCGTCGTAGAGGTTCTCAATCTCAACCATCGCGTACCGCGCCGGATGCCGTTCAAGACCGCGTTCTCCGGCGTGGGACGCCTTGTACTCTTCCCACACCGCCTTGGCCGCGGCAAGGGAATGGTTGCCGTCTCCGACGGCGAACAGGAACGGTTTTTCATCCTCGCGTCCATTGAGTCCGCTGGATGCGAGCGTTTCAAGGTTCTGGACAAGAAATGAGACGTCTTTTTCTGTATTGACAGCCCACCCCGTAATAGCCCCCGAATCCAGCATAAGATCCGTGTGGTAAAGGGGAAGCGTGGCTTTCGCCCGCTCGCCTAGCGCCGGCAACAGGGCGTCCGCCTTGTCATTGATGAGGAGCAACACGTGGGGACTTTCAAGGGGGGCGCCGCGCCGGACATCCATACGCGGAGGCAGGCGATCCGGCGCCGTGCCTTCGGTCGTCCTGATGAGGGATTTCTCGCTATGCCGCCACTCGTACTGTTCAAGGTCGATGCTTGTCACAAGCCCCCTGCGGACGTCGAAGGGCGCGGCGAAGGGCGTTGTCCGTTCAACGTAGATAAACGTCTCTACAGGCGGCGCAAAAACGCCTTGTTCGAGATATGTTCGCATGACGCCATGAATGCGCTCAATACGTTCCCGCTTGCCGGGCTTTTCGAGGTAAATCTCAGGGAAAATGAGGTGAAGGGTTGAAGGGGCGTCTCCTACAACCGCGCGCGCCGCTTCCCAATACTCCGCATCCTGCGTGAACTGATCGCAGGCGATGACCGCCCATTTCTTCTGGTCAATGCCAGAAGCGGGAAGAAGAATTTCCGGCATTGCAAGACCGAAGCCGCGCAATGTTTCTCTATACATGTTTCACTCGCTTTAAGACTGATTTTTCACGGTTCAATGCTTGAAGTGCCGCGTCCCTGTAAAGACCATCGCAATGCCGAGAGCATTGGCGGCCTCAATGGAGAGGTTGTCTTTGATGGATCCGCCGGGTTGGATGATCGTTTTGACGCCAGCCGCAGCCGCGGCTTCCACCACATCTGGAAATGGGAAGAAGGCGTCTGACGCAAGCGTCCGCGCCGGATCGCCGCTGCCTCGCCCCATTTTGCAGGCGGTTTCTATCACATGCGCGCCGCGGCTCAACGCCATTTCGACAGCCCAAATACGGTTGGTTTCGCCCGCGCTCATGCCGACCGCCGCGCAGTTTTGCGTTATGAGGATGGCGTTGGATTTTACATAGGCGACGGCTTGCATACCAAAAATCATGTCCTGTATGTCTCTTTTTTCGGGCTTGAGCGTGGTGACAACATCCCATTTTTCCATCAGGCGTTGATCGGCGCTTTGTATCAAGAGGCCGCCGTCAACAGAAACGAACTCCTGCTTCTGTCGTGGAGCCAACGGCGCCTTCATAATGCGGACATTTTTCTTTCGCTTTAAAATCGCCAGCGCCTCTTCCTCGAAATCCGGCGCCACGACGATTTCCAGAAACAGTTCGTTGAGTTTCTCTGCGGTCTGCGCGTCTATTCGTGTATTGCACGCGACAATGCCGCCGAAAATGGACACCGGATCGCAGGCGTAAGTTTTTTCATACGCTTCGGCGAGCGTATCGCCCAGACTTATGCCGCAAGGGGTGTTGTGCTTCACCGCGACGCAACATATGGGCGGCAACGGCGGGACGTCCGGCAAAAGCCGCGCCGTGTCGTCCTGGTAAAATGGTTTTTCCCGGCCAAGCCCAAAGGAACACGCCGTCTTCCATGCGACATCAAGGTCGCGTACGTTGTTGTAGCTCAATTCCTTGCCGTGAAGCTGGATCATGGACGCGATGGCGCCTTTCTTGCCGGTGTGGAAGTAAAGCGAGGCGGACTGGTGTCCGTTTTCCCCATACCGCATCTCTTGGGCTTTCTTGACAGAGAGCGGGTAGTAATCGGGGTACTCTTCTTCCAACAGGAAGCGGGCAATCGCCGCGTCATACGCGGAAGTGAGGGCGAAGACCTTGCCCGCCAATTTTTTCCGCGTTTCAAACGGCACGGCGCCCGCCTTCAAACCGGCGATCACATCGGCGTAATCATCCGGATCAGTAAGCGCAATCACGTCTTTGCAATTTTTCGCCGCTGAACGCAGCATGGCGGGTCCGCCTATGTCGATAAATTCAATCATCTCGTCAAAGCTCGCATCCGCCTGCCGCGCCTTTTCAAGAAAAGGGTACAGATTCACGCATACAAGATCTATGGGTGAAATAGCGTGTTCTTTAAGCGTTTCAGTATGCGCCGGATCGTCCCGCTTTGCCAGAAGCCCCGCGTGAATCGCGGGGTGCAGGGTTTTCACCCTGCCGTCAAGGCATTCTGGAAAACCCGTGGCCTGCGACACGTCGGCTGCCGACAGATTGTGTTCCTTCAAATGCCGCGCGGTGCCGCCTGTGGAGAGAATCTCCCAACCCGCCTCATGCAGGAATTCCGCCAATTCTATGATTCCGTCTTTGTTGTAGACGCTGATCAACGCTTTCATTTTTTTCTCCTCAGCGAGCCGCCCAGTGGCGTCCCCATCATAATTTCGTATATAGTATATACCGTACCGCCCTTAAAATACAAGAGCGGACTATTCGCAATCCTTTTTCTAAAAAAAATTGACAACTTCTATGCGGCGTGGTACACTTAGCCAACTACTTTTTTATGACAAAGGAGAATTTTTATGAGAATGAAAAGATGTGCGGCTATTCTTGCCGCCGGGATCGCGGTTGCCATTATTGCGGCGTGCGGCGGTTCGCCTGCCACAAAGTCGTCTGCCACAAAGACGTCTGGCGTAAAGACGTCTGAAATCAAGCGGGGAACGCTGATTCCGGGTATTGAACCCAAAGTTTCAACGTATCTTAGAACGTGGCCGCTTGGATCTGATGAAGCGGAGTTGGAGAAGAAGATTCGCTGGTCCGCAGAGCAAATTCATGGTGAATATCTTGAAGAAATCATCATCGCCTTTGCGCATATCGACCAAGACGACAAGTCTACCATCATATTTCCCGATGCGCCAGATGACGGTTCATGGGATCTGTGGGCAGAGACCGCCAAACTCAAGATGATATGGCCCCACTTAAAACAGCATGTTTCGGTAGGCGGGTGGGGCGCTGAATTTTCCGATACGGCGCACGATCCGGATGCGAGGGCGAAGTTCATCGCGAATCTTTGCGGCTATCTTGAGCAGTACGACCTTGACGGCGCCGACATCGACTGGGAATATCCTGTGGGACCGGACTGGGGTCAGGAAATCACAAGCCGTCCTGAAGACAAAGACAATTACATCGCCCTTTTGACCGAGCTTCGCGCCGCAATGGACGCGCTCGGTGAAAAAACCGGCAAACGGTACGGCCTTTCCGCGTGTATTCCGGCAAGCGCATGGTGGATTACAAAGAACGACGCCATCGTTGCGGCGGACATCGTGGACAATCTCAAACTGATGGCTTACGATTACTATGGCGGATGGAGCGGGACCACCGGACACCTCGCCAACCTGTACAACAATCCTGCGGATCCAGAATGGGGAGGATGGAGCACAGACCAAGCGGTGAACCTGTATCTGAACGCGGGATTTCCGCCTGAAAAAATCACATTGGGTTTGGCTTTCTACGGCAAGGCGTGGAAAGGCGTTGAGGACGGCGGCGCAAACGGCTTGTTCCAGAAATACACAGAGTCCGCGTATCCTGACGGACTTGCATGGCCCCAAATAAAAGAATTCATCAATGGCGGGGAATATGTCCGTTACTGGGACGACATGGCCCACGCTCCTTTCCTCTACAACGGCGACATTTTCATCACCTACACGGATGAAGAAGCCATCAGAGAGATAGCGGCGTACGCTAAAGAAAAAGGTCTTGGCGGCGTTATGGTCTGGGAATATGGGCATGATATGGACGGCGATCTTTTCAAGGTCTTAAACGAAAGCATACAGTGATTGTACGGCTCGCACGGTTTTAGATTCAAGAAAAAAAGGGGGGGGGGGGGTACGTTTTTTTTACGGCA
>JAIRLZ010000306.1 GCA_031259035.1 Treponema sp.
CTCATCCGTCGCGCTTTTGCCGCCAATAAGGTGTCATAGTAATGGCAGACGGTACCATAAAGTTCTATCAATTGAGCCTGTCCCAAAACTTCAATTTTGTAACAGCCTAAATTTAATTTCTTTTTGCATAGCAATTAAATTATAGCGCATTTGTACCGTTTGCCTTTATTTCTTTCTACCCTTGATTCGCATTATAATGGCAACATAGGAGGTGTGATTATGGCGACATGTAAGAGCCGCAAGTCGGGAAACCACAGTAAAAAACGGGATTGTCAGAGGGAAACAGCGGTAGAGGCGCAATAAGCGCGGCTACAATTTCGTTGAGGGCGATGAGCGCGCAAACGAAAAAATTGCGGCGAAAAAAGCCATGCGCGTCTTTTTGTATTCGCTCGGCAAGGCGTCGTTCAACATGTTGGCGAAACTGTTCGGCGCTTGGCCGCCGTTGGATTGTCGAGGCCGGGGTCAAAATTCCCGACAGGGGGCTTTCGGGCGAAATCAGGGAGATGGAATTTGATGAGATGCGGCGTTTCATCGGCTCAAAAAAAAACAAGCTTTGGGTCATCAATGCCCTTGATCGCCGCACACGGAGAACGGTGGCATGGGCGCTCGGCGGTCGTGATACCGCGCCGTTCCGACGACTCTATGATAAAGTGAGGCGCCTGAAGGATTGTACGTTTTAAACGGATGATTGGCGCGCTTTTTCCGAGGCTTTGCCGCCCGAACGTCATGTTGTCGGCGAGGCTCACGCAATCGATATCGAACGCGACAACAGCAATACGCGCCATCAGTTGGGAAGGTTTACGCGCCGTACAAAGGCAATATCAAAAAAGGCGGAGATGGTTGACCTCACATTGAAGCTTTGGCGGATGTTGACTTCTGAAAAAGGCTTCAGATATTACCAAGACATGGTGTTATCTATCTATACGTGAAAACTCTCAAGCACGGCCAACTGCACATGACAGGCCTGCTTGCGCGCCCCGGTGAAGCTGGGGACGCCGCCGGTAGGCGACTCGGCCTCCATTCGTCTAGATCAATCGCTTCGGAAAATTTGTCGCCGCCGCTCCTTCCCCACGGCTTATTCCAGCGCGTTTGGGCGGCGCCAAAGAACAGGCGCCCACGAGGTGGGAAAAGAGAGCATGGTCAAAGAACCGTCTGTTGAGCCGGCAGCAGAATTCGTCCAAGCAGCGTTGCGGGCGCTTGGCGTCCAACCCGTGAAACGTTCCTTGCGCAAACGCCTTCGCGTTGGATATGACGATGTGCGTCCAACCGTCCGTCCTTATCTCGGAACCCGGTTTCACGCGGTTCTTGGCGAAAGCCTTGATTGCCTGTCCGTCAACGGCGTCGAGAGCTTCCATCCGCGCGAACGTGGGCTTGCCCCATTCGGCGAGGGATACGGACGCCAACACAGCGGTCTTTTCAGCGCCGCGCCCGCGCTTGCCGCTTTCAGCGGGGCCGCCGAAAAACTTTCGTCCATCTCAACGACGCCCTCAAGCGTGTGTTTGCCATCCCTGTCGTCCATGGCCGCGCGTGTTTTCCGCAACATCGTCCAAGCGGTGAGGTACAACGCGCCCATCTTCTTTTTCAGCGACTTGGCGCTGAGTCCGCCCTTGTCTTCGGCGGCGAGATACATCGCGGTGAACCGCTTGGCCAGCGGGGTTCGCGTTTTGTCCATTATCGCGCCGGCCGTCGCCGTCGTTTGGCGCGCACAGACCTTACACTGATATTTGTTGCGGCTTTTTATCTTGAAATGCTCCGTGTGCCCGCATTTGGGGCAGACAAAACCGTCCGACCATCGTTTTTGATGGATGTACTCGCGCTGGCGTCTTCTGGGACGAACTGTTCCATGAATCCAATCAATGTCATGTGCGTTTACCATGCCCTTTCATGTCTATTATACTACAATATGCTCTAATTGAATAGTCATAAAATCTATTGACAAAAATTATATAAGCGTATAATGTAAAAAACTGAGGAAGGAACATGAATATACTTGTTGTCAACGGCAGTCCAAAAGGTGAAAAAGCAATGCGTTAATGCTTGCCAATGCTTTTATTGAAGGCATTGGCAACACCGGAAAATCACCTCATAGAAACAATCAATGGTTCACAAAAAATATGGATGATAGTAAAAAGCCGGATAAAATTACATCCGCAAATTTTAGGGAAGTATGTATGGGCGGTATAGCCCCTAAATGGCTATACCGCAGTTCGCATCCTATAAGCTGCGGCAAGCAGGATTTTATTATAGCGGAAGCGGCTGAAACAGCAAAAATAGCCGCTGTACTTAATCTTGCGGACGATGAGAGGCGCTTAAAACAAAAAGCCGATCTTGTTCCATGGTACAATAAACTTTTTCAAGAAAGGTGTATAACCGCCCTCAATATGGGCTTCGATTTTAGCTCGGATCAATTTTGCGGCAAGTTAAAAGAAGGAATTAAATTCATCATCAACCATAAAGGTCCATATCTTATTCACTGCTTGCAAGGCATAGATAGAACAGGATTCTTTGTTATGTTGCTGGAAATGCTCATGGGGGCGGACAAAGATGAGATGGCGGGCGATTATATGGCAAGTTTTTTGGACAGACCGGGATTCGAGAAAAAATCTGTATATTACAAACGCGAGTATAGTCATTTTATCAATGTATTGCGAGCGCTAAACGGTGGAAAATCGGCGGCAATCAAAAACATGTCAGGAATTGCGGAAAAATATATTTCTGAAAATGCCGGATTAATTCGTTCTGATCTTGATCGATTAAAGCTGACATTATCAAGAAGACAAAATTAAATCGAAACCAATGCGGATTAAAGGGAAAAGCGAACTGCGCATGACAGGCGTGTGTATATTTCGCCGCTCTTGTCCATTGGGGGTTCCGTTCATATGGATCCGTTGCGCATCCCATAGTTTTGCGGCTTTGGTCTTTGCCGCGCGAAGCCCTTGTTCGCCTCCGCGAAAACATCATTGAGCCTACAGTTCGTAAACCGCGGTCTCGTTGCAGCCGGGCGTTGTTGCGTAGAGATGAAATGTGATATAATAGAGTTGTTCGGAAACCTAGTTTCCGGCAAGCGATTTCCCATCGCCTTTCGGCGCCGCGCATGGAAAACCGTCAAAAGTGGAAAAATTTGGAGAGAAATATGAATGAAACGCCCTCGCCTTCACGAGTGCATATTGGGTTTTTCGGCAGGCGCAACACTGGAAAATCAAGCCTTGTCAACTGGTTTTTCGGGGATAGCATTCAGAAAGTGTCCGCCGCCATTGAAACATCCAAAATCACATTCGTGACAACAGGCAAAAAACGCGACTCTTTTGACGGTACAGCCACTATACAACTCTTCAGCTTTCTCGAAGATTGCAAATCCCTCCCCAATCTCCTCGAAAATCTCCAAACAGAAATGCGACTTCCCGTCGAAGATCGCTCCTCTCTCGTCACCTTCATCGACACCCCCGGTTTCATCTCCGATAAGACCCGGCTCCCATTCGATTGCGAAACAATCACCCTAAAGCTCGCCGAACACGCCCATCGCATCATCGTCATAATCGACCCAATTGGCCAAGCATTCGCTCAGCCACTCAAAGAATTCGTCAAAAAGGCCCATAGAAAATTCCGCGCCAAAATGCATTTCTTCTTATCGAAGACTGATACCCTCAATCAAGAAGAACGCGCTCGAATTGTCGCTTCTGTGTCCCAATCTCTTTCAGAGTGCA
>JAIRLZ010000020.1 GCA_031259035.1 Treponema sp.
TGCTTCCGGTGACAGCCGGTTAACCGGGCATACTCATCCAGGATGCCGCTTTTCTGTTTCCGGTCCGCCTGCCGATACTGGGGGGCGTACTCCCTGGTCAAAGCCTGTTTCTCCTTCATCGTAAACCCCATAGTGTCCTCCGATCCCTCCACCGGAAGAGTGTATGTGGGTAACATTTTCTATTTGAGGCATGGACCATTTTCGGTAACATTTTTCGATGAGGCAACGCGGGTTATTGACTTAACCGTCCCATACTGTCATACTTTAACAGCGCGGGGCGCGGAAGCGGACCCCCGGAATCTTATAGGAGTTATATTAGAAAAGAATGGCAAAGAAAGGAAACGTTGAAATCAAACGGGATTGGTGCAAGGGCTGCCGCCTGTGCGTCCGCTCATGTCCGGTGAAGGCGCTTGCAGTGGACAAGACGCCTAACGCATCCGGTTCATATCCAGTGCGCGTGGTTCATGGGGAAAAATGCATCGCGTGCGGAAACTGCTACGCCGTATGTCCCGATGTGTGCATAACGGTGTGTGAGGAGGCGGTATGAACAATGGAAATAACAAAACGCTAATGAAGGGCAATGACGCCATCGCGGAAGCCGCTATTAGGGCGGGCTGCGGCGCGTATTTCGGGTATCCCATCACTCCGCAGAACGAATTGATCGCGTACATGGCGAAACATATGCTTGATAAGGGCAGGGTTTTTATACAAGCCGAAAGCGAGACTGCGGCGATCAATATGGTGTACGGCGCGTCCACAGCCGGAGCGCGGGCTATGACCTCATCGTCAAGCCCGGGCGTAAGCCTCAAACAGGAAGGCGTCTCCTACGCGGCTGGCGCGGATATTCCGATGGTGGTGGTGAATGTGGCGCGCGGGGGGCCGGGGCTTGGATCCATTGCGCCGGCTCAGTCGGATTATTTTCAGTCCACGCGGGGCGGCGGACACGGGGACTATTACTGTATCGTACTTGCGCCAAAAAGCGTACAGGAGTGCGCGGATCTGACCTACCTCGCCTTTGATCTAGCGGACGAGTGGCGCGTGCCGGTGATCGTGCTTGCGGACGGCATGATCGGGCAGATGATGGAAGGCGTCGTCCTTCCTCCTGAACGGCGTATGGAAGAACTGCCGAAACGGGACTGGACGGTCGGACATCTGGCGGAGCGGGGGCGGAAAGAGGCGCGGCACATCACGTCCCTGGATCTGTTGCCGGAAAACCTTGAGGCGAAGACACGGGCGCGTTTTGAGCGGTACGAGCGAATCAAGGAAAAGGAAATCCGCTTTGAGGCTGTCGATACGGAGGGCGCGGACATTATCCTCGCCGCCTACGGAACCTCAGCGCGGGTCGCGCTGGGCGCGAAAAAGCTGGCTGAGAAGGCCGGCGTTAAAACGGGCCTTTTCAGACCCATCACCCTGTGGCCATTCCCCTATAAGCGGCTTGCAAAAACAGCCGAATCCGGCAAACCCATTCTGACCGTGGAGATGAGCCTTGGGCAGTTTGTGGAGGACGTGAAGCTCTCCCTGCTTGAGCGCGCGCCCGGTACGCCGCAGAGCGCGGTACACCTTTTGGGACATAGCGGCGGCGTCATCCCGACGGAAGAAGAAGTGTTTGAACGGATACAGACCATAGTGAAAGGAAACGCATAATGAAAACAGCATATACCCATCCAGAAAGCCTCGTCTCTGTAGAGACCAAGTACTGCGCGGGCTGCGGACACGGGGTTGTCACGAGAATTCTCTGCGAACTCATTGATGAAATGGACGCGCGCGGCAAGACGATTGTCACAAATCCGGTGGGGTGCGCGATCTGGGCGGATCTGTACTTCGATACGGACACGGTGCAGCCGCCCCACGGGAGGACTCCGGCGGCGGCGACGGGCGTCAAGCGGATGCTGCCGGATCATCTGGTCATCTGCTACCAAGGGGACGGCGACATGGCCGCCATCGGCGCCGCGGAAATGATACACGCGGCGAACCGGGGCGAGAAATTCACCACCATTTTTGTCAACAACGCCATTTACGGCATGACCGGCGGACAGATGGCGCCCACGACTCTCGTTGGTCAGAAAGCCTCAACCGCGCCGTATGGACGCGATCCGGTTGAGGCGGGCATGGGCTACCCTATCCGCGTCGGGGAACTGCTCGCGACTCTTGAGGGATCCCGCTACATAGCGCGCGGCGCGGTGAACAACGCGGTGAATGTACGCAAGACCAAACAGTACATCAAAAAAGCCCTGCAAGCCCAAATGCAAGGCGTGGGCTTCACAATGGTGGAGATTCTCTCCCAGTGTCCCACAAACTGGGGCATGGATCCGGTTCAATCGGTTGAATGGCTTGAAAAGGAGATGATTCCGGTATTCCCGCTCGGCGAAATCAAAAACACGTTAGGAGGCGCCCAATGACCGAAAAATCGTTTTTCGCCGGCTTCGGTGGACAGGGCATCATCTCTATGGGACAAATCTGGGTGTACTGCGCCATGAAAGAGGGCAAAAATGTCACCTTCTTCCCCTTTTACGGGGCTGAAAAACGTGGCGGCATCGCCCGCGCAAGCGTCATCATCTCGGACGAAGAGATCGCAAGCCCGCTTGTCACCACGCCGGATTCAGTATTGGTGATGAACGGCGACTCGCTCCCCTTGTGCGAAAAAGCCTTGAAACCGGGCGGACTCATGCTCATCAACTCCTCGCTGGTGAAGGAACGTCCTGCCAGGGGGGACATCACGGTGGTGACCGTGGAGGCGACCGGCATTGCGGAAAATCTCGCCGGAAGCGGGGGCGCGTCTGGCGGCGGTAAAGCCGCAAACATGGTGGCTTTGGGCGCAATGGCGAAACGTACGTCCGCTTTGCGCCTCACCGATATCGAAGTTGTGTTGAGGAATTTTTTCCCGCCTGACAAACACAAGTTTGTAGCTATGAATGTGGAGGCGATTCAAGCCGGATTCAACGCGGTGTAAGGGTCGCTGGCGGCGCGGATTCGCGACGCGCCATAGTCCGCGCCGCCAGTGGTTCCCAATAATATCAACATGTTCAAGCGTCGCGTGATAGGGATGATATAACGAGCGTCTTACGCGCCGTTTAGGCCGTCAGCCCGCCCATCATGGCGCCAATCTTCCGCTCGTCGGCGTCCCGCGCCGCGACAATGCCGGTGATAGCCCCCTTTGATATGGCCGCTATGCGGTCGCACAGGGCGAGAATTTCGTCCAGTTCAAAGGACACGAGCAATACCGCCCGCCCCTTGTCGCGTTCGGCGACGATGCGCCTGTGTATGTACTCAATGGCGCCCACGTCAAGCCCGCGTGTGGGTTGAGCCACGATCAGCAAATCCGGCGAAAGGTCTATCTCCCGCGCAATGATGATTTTCTGCTGGTTGCCGCCGGACATGGCTTTCGCAAGCGTGGCGGGTCCGTTGCCGGCTCGGACGTCAAACTCGGAAATCAGCGTCTGCGCATGGGAAACTATAGCGGGAAACCGGAGAAAGCCGAACCGTGAATACGGAGGTTTCCAGAAATTTTTAAGAATAAGGTTTTCATCAATGCGGAAATCAAGCGCCAGCCCATGTTTATGCCGATCTTCCGGAACCAGCCCTATGCCGCTTTCGTTGCGGACGCGGATACGCGCTCTGGTGATGTCCTTGCCTTTCAGGAGGATGCGTCCCGATTTTACCGGCAAAAGACCGGCGATAGCGGCTGTCAGCTCGGACTGGCCATTGCCGTCAATGCCCGCAACGCCGAAAATTTCTCCGGCGCGGACGCTCATGGAAAGATCGCGTACCGCGGGAACGCCCTTGCCGCCCATGACCGTAAGGTTTTCGATCCTGAGTATCTCGTCCCCTGGAACAGCGGGTTTTTTGTCAATGCGGAAATTCACCGCCCTGCCAACCATTTTCTCGGCAAGCTCCCGCTCGTCAGCGCTGGCGACAATAACCGTGCCTACGGTCCTGCCGCGTCTGAGTATGGTGCAACGGTCCGCGGCGGCTTTTATTTCTCTGAGTTTGTGGGTGATAAATACAATGGTCTTGCCTTCCGCCTTGAGTTTGCGGAAAATAATGAGGAGTTCGTCGATCTCTTGCGGGGTAAGCGCCGCAGTCGGTTCGTCAAAAACAAGAAAGTCCGCGTTCCGGTACAGGATTTTGAGGATTTCCACCCGTTGCCGCATGCCCACCGTAATAGTTTCAATGCGCGCATTTGGATCAACCGCGAGACCATAGGTTTCCGAAAGTTCGGCGACCTGTTTTTCCGCTGTTTTAAGGTCAAGGCGCCCGAATTTGTCGCGGCTTTCAAGCCCAAGTATGATGTTTTCCGAGACGGTGAAATTATGCACCAGTTTGAAGTGTTGATGCACCATGCCGATTTTGAGCGCGGCGGCGTCGTTCGGCGTCTTAATGGCGGCTTCTGTTCCCCGAATCTTGATCGTCCCTCCGTCCGGCTCGTAAAGGCCGAACAGAATGGACATAAGGGTGGATTTTCCGGCGCCGTTTTCTCCAAGCAGCGCATGGATTTCGCCTTCCTCGACCGACAGACACACCTTGTCGTTTGCGACAATTCCGGGGAAAATCTTTGTTATATCGATCATTTCGATTGCGGGCGCCGACGTATCCACCTCCATTTTTTGGTAGAACGGGGAGCCGCGGACAACGGCTCCCATTTCGTTTGTTTACTGCGCTTTAATGTCCGCCGGGAAGTTCGGCGTGGCCCGCGCTTCTTCAAGCGTCGCCGCCACTTTTATCGTACCGGCGATGATTTTCGCCTTTTCCGCTTCTATCTTGCTTATAATATCCTGGGAAAGCGCCGCTGTGTTGGTGATGGCGAAGCCTACGCCGTCAGTCTTCAGATCAAGCGTTACAACTTCGCCTTTGAACGTCCCGTCCTTCACGGCGTTAAGGGCGTACAGCAGAGCGGATTCGACCCGTTTTAACATGGAGGTGAGTACTGCGGAATCCGTGTCGTTGTAAAGCCCTTCTTCGTATTGATCGGAATCGACGCCGATTGCCCACACGTTCCTGCCCTGAAGCCGGTATTCCTTCGCTTGGGCGATGGTTCCGTTGCCGGTGCCTCCCGCAGCCGAATAGATCACGTATACGCCGGAATCGTACCAGTTTTTCGCCTGGGTCTTTGCGAGATCCGGACGCCCCCAGTCGTTTGCGTAGTACTCAACGATTTTCGCGTTGGGAAGCGCCGAGAGGATGCCTTGAATATAGCCAATCTCAAATTTGGCGATTGTAGGATCGGCAATACCGCCAATGAAGCCGAACCGGGGATCCGCAATGCCGTCGGCCTGCGCTTTAAGCGCCGCGGCGAGTCCGACCAAATAAGAGCCTTCATGCTCGGCGAACACCGCGTTCATCACATTGGGCAGATCGATCCAGTCGACGTCCACCATCAGATAGTTTTGCTCCGGCGTGCCGGCGGCGACCTCGCCAAGCGCGTCCGCGAAAGTGAAGCCCGTGGCGACGATCAGATCGTATTTTTCATCGGCGGCCTGCCTCAGATTCGGAATGAACATATCTTGAGTTTGGGCTGTCACCACTTCATACAGAGAGCCGCGGTTCGGCGTCGAATCCCACGTGTCGCCGTAGAACTGCAAAATGCCGCGCCATGCCGCCGCGTTGAACGACTTGTCGTCAATGCCGGTCGCATCGGTCAGGAGCCGCACCGTAACGTTCTGCCCTCCCGCAGCCCCGGTCTGCTGTCCAGCATTGGCAAACAACGACAACGAAACAATCCCTGCCAAAATCAGCATGAATAAACCTTTTTTCATCACATTTCCCCCTTGGAAAGATTTAAAGTATCTCCCAAAAGCCTGCCGGTTTT
>JAIRLZ010000030.1 GCA_031259035.1 Treponema sp.
ACCTACGGCACCTATTACCTGTACCTTGATGATCTTCGCGCTGTAACAGATCTGTTCCTTGAAGACAACCGCGATTCTGACGATATAGCAGACGGTTGGTAAGATATGCATCTTGGAAAGGCAGCGCGTTGCGCGTTGCCTTTTTTAAGTGTAGGTATCATAGTATTCCTATATACTTTATGGTATTTCGCGCGCTTTTTTAATACGAGAGGCTTTTTCAAAATGCGCCCTAGCAGCCTGTCGCAACAGGCTGGCAGGGGGTGTCAAATTTTGAAAAAGCCTCTTTTGAAAAAGCCTCTACTGATAAAATGATAAAGGAGCAATTTATGCGAAACAAATTGATTTCGGTTAAAACCGTGGTTGCGATTGGCATTGGTTCCGCGATTATGTTTGTCCTGATGCGTTTTGTGGCGCTTCCATCAGGGATTCCCAACACCAATGTTAATCTTTCCCCGGCGATAGTCGCGGTGTTTGCCGCTGTTTTTGGACCCATCGCCGGCTTATTCGTCGGCTTCATAGGGCATACCTTAACCGATCTGACATGGGGAAGCCCGTGGTGGAGTTGGATCATCGCAGACGCGCTTTTTGGCCTCCTGATCGGCGTCTTTTGGAAACTCTACAAAGTTAATGAAGGCAAATTCGATTTACTTCAAGTCCTCATATTTAATCTAACGCAGATACTGGCAAATGCCATCTCATGGGTTGCCGTTGCGCCGGCGCTGGACATTTTGATTTATCAAGAACCTTCGGATAAAGTGATCGTTCAAGGAACGGTCGCGGGCGCTCTGAATGCAGGTGTGATATTGATACTCGGCACTGTTCTGCTTTTAGGGTATTCACGGACACGGGTAAAAGCGGGAAGCCTGAAACGAGGCGGAGAGTACGGCGCTTCGGGAAAGTAGGTTTTCTGAGTGAATGAACCGGCGCTGACTTTTAGCAATTTTACTTTTACATACAAAACGCAGACAGCGCCGAGCCTTTATAACATCAACTTAACCATCCGCAAAGGCGAGAAAACGCTTATACTGGGACATTCGGGTTCCGGGAAAAGTACATTGGCCCATTGTATCAATGGTCTTATACCGAGCGCTTTTGACGGCGCCTCAAGCGGCTCGCTTTTTATTTTGGGAGAAGACGCCGGAAAACTTGATATTTTTTCCTTGTCAAAGAAAGTCGGCACGGTGCTACAGGACACGGACGGTCAGTTTGTGGGTTTGAGCGCGGCGGAAGACATCGCGTTCGCCGCCGAGAATGATTGCCTGCCCGTTGACGAGATGCATACCCTCGTGTTTGATACGGCGAAACTCGTCAACATAGAAAACCATCTTAAGAAATCTCCGCAAAACCTTTCGGGAGGGCAGAAGCAGCGGGTTTCCATAGCGGGCGTTCTCATTGACCATGTGGAAATTCTTTTGTTCGATGAGCCGCTCGCCAATCTTGATCCGGCGACAGGCAAGCGGACTATTGAACTCATAGACGATTTGCATAAGCGGACGAATAAAACCTTCATCATTATCGAGCATAGACTGGAAGACGCGCTTCACCGTAGCGTCGACCGCATCGTGGCGCTGGAAAAAGGGCGCGTCATCGCGGATATGAAGCCGGAAACCCTGCTCGCCTCAACGCTTTTACGGGACGCGGGTATAAGAGAACCGCTCTATATAAGCGCCTTACGGTACGCGGGCATTGCAATAACCGGGGAATGCAAGCCGGCGAGCGTCAACTCCATCGAATTCGATTCCATCGCCTTGCAAAAATGGGATCAAAGTTTGGATGAAAAACCTTTCAAGAAAAAAGCGCCGCTTCTTCTTGAAATTAAAAACCTTTCTTTCCGCTATGGACCCCCGGAAAGCTCGCCGGATCACAGCGGTTTGGTGTTGGACGATGTGTCTTTTTCCATTGAAAAGGGCGCCATATCGGCGCTTGCGGGAAAAAACGGCGCGGGAAAGACAACGCTGGCAAAGATCGTCTGCGGATTCGACAAGCCCGCGTCAGGGAGCGTTTTTTTTGACGGCGCCGACCTCGCATCTTTTTCCATAAAGGAGCGAGCCGAGCGCATCGGCTATGTCATGCAGAATCCCAATCAGATGATCTCATTTCCGCTGATTTTCGACGAGGCTGCGTTTGGTTTGCGCAACCGGGGAACGCCGGAAAACGAGGTTAAGGACAGAATTGAACAGATGTTGAATATCTGCGGGCTTTACCCTTTCAAGACATGGCCCATCCGCGCTTTGAGCTTTGGTCAGAAAAAACGGCTTACTATCGCGTCTATTCTGGCGCTGGGCCCGTCGATGCTCATATTGGATGAACCGACCGCCGGACAGGATTTTCGCAGCTATACGCGGATCATGGAATTTGTCAAAAAGCTGAACACGGAACAGGGCGTCACCCTGTTGATGATTACCCATGACATGCATCTTATGCTGGAATACACAAGCCAGGCCGTTGTCATTGCGGATGGCAAACTCATCGCCGATGATGATCCTGCCGCCATCTTGAGCGACGGGGCGAAAACGGAAGCGGCGAGTCTCAAACGGACTTCGCTCTACGATTTGGCGGTGCGCTCAAACATCGCGGACGCCGAAGGTTTTGTAAGGAAATTTATCGCCTATGAACAACGTCATGCTCGCCTACATTGAGCGTCAATCGCCCATTCACCGGCTTTCCGGCGCGACAAAACTCATCGTGTTCCTGCTGTGGTCAATCGTTGTCATGGTTGGCTATGATGCGAGGATCATGCTGGGACTCAGCGGCATAGGCGTCGTTTTGTTCATTGTTTCGGGAACAAAGCTGCGTGAGGTGTCGTTTATCTTCAAGATGCTCGTCTTTTTTATGCTTCTGAACATCATCGCCATCTACATTTTCGCGCCGGAACAGGGCGTACGTATGTATCAGACGCGGCATATTCTTATCAAAGGATCGGGACGGTGGACTCTCACCGCAGAGGAGTTGTTCTACGAGTTCAACATTCTCCTGAAATACACCTGCATCGTGCCGGTCGCCATTTTGCTTATCGTAACCACGAATCCAAGCGAATTCGCCGCTTCCCTTAATCGCATCGGCGTGAGTTACAGCATAGCTTACGCGGTGAGTCTCACCCTTCGGTACATACCCGATGTACAACGGGATTACCAAACGATAGCCCAGTCTCAGCAGGCGCGGGGGCTGGAGCTTTCCAAAAAAGCCTCGCCGGTAAAACGGCTCAAAGGCGCGGCGGCCATCCTCCTGCCCCTCATTTTTTCATCGCTGGATCGCATTGACGTGATAAGCCAAGCGATGGAGTTGCGCGGTTTTGGCAAGAACAAAAAACGCACGTGGTATTCGCAACGCCCCTTCACCAAAGCCGATGCGCTGACGTTGGCTGGTTCGGCGGCGCTTTTCATTGGCGCCATGTGGTTCATTTTTAGAGACGGCAGCCGCTTCTGGAATCCGTTTGTCTAACGCCGCCGCTGGCAGGCTCCGCTTGCCGCGCCGCAAATAACGCGGGTTACACTCCCATGCAGGTTCCCACGGCAATAGCCGTGTCGATCATGTAATGATCACGCGGTATGGTTTTGATCTTTTCAGCGGGAACGCTTAAATCCACCGATGTGATCGCGTCATTTGTATAGGACGCCATTCTGCCGTACTGTCCTTGGGCAAGCATGTCCGCGGCGGCCGTGCCGAGACTTGTCGCAAGCACACGGTCGGAAGCGCTTGGAATTCCGCCCCGCTGCACATAACCGAGTACTGTAGGGCGGGTTTCCATTCCGGTTTCCTTCTCAATCTCCTGAGCGACGCGGTAGCCTATGGACATCATATGTGTCTTTTCACGATATTTTTTCCGTTCTTTTTTTCCCATGGCGGCCTCTTCTTTAGACATGACGCCTTCCGCGACAACAACGATTGAGAAGTTCTTGCCTTGATCCCTCCGCTGCCTTAAAAATTCTCCAATTACTTTTATATCATAGGGAATTTCGGGAATAAGGATAATATCGCCGCCGCCCGCCACGCCTGCGTACAGGGACAGCCATCCGGTCTTGTGTCCCATGAGTTCAATAACCATCACGCGGCTGTGGCTTGCTGCGGTGGTGTGCAGCCGGTCGATGGCTTCGGTCGCAATGGAGAGCGCGGAATGGAAGCCGAACGTCCGATCCGTTCCCTGAATGTCATTGTCAATGGTTTTCGGCATCCCGATGATGTTGAGACCTTCCCGCGCCAAATGGTAGCCGGTGTTGTGTGTGCCATTGCCGCCGAGAATCACAAGGCAGTCAAGGTTGAGCTTATGGTAATGCTCCTTGATCGCCGCAACCTTGTCCCCGGTTATGTCGTAGTCCCCGTCTTCCTGTTTAAACGGCTTCTCACGGCTCGCGCCAAGAATGGTGCCGCCCCGTGTGATGATGCCCCAGAAATCCTCCGGGCGCAGAAACCGGTAGTTGCCGGCTATAAGCCCCCGGTACCCGTTGGCAAAACCAACGATGCTCATGCTGTACCGATCATATGCAGCGCGGCACACGCCGCGTATAGCCGCGTTAAGTCCGGGACAATCGCCGCCTGAGGTCAATATACCGAATGTTCTCGTTTGACTTTGCGCGAATTTCACCATGAGGGTATAATAGCAGGAGGAACGGCTTTTTGCAAGCAAAAAAAGATGGTTTCAAAAGAATACGGCGCTCCGCAACTCTATCGCCCATGTCAGCCAAATTTTGTGGCATACGCCGCGCCGCATCGGTTTCACGGCTTCGGGCTTCGCGTGATGTTCACCACCGCGCGCTTGGTTCGCGTACCGTATGCGCCGCATCCGTTTTCTCCCGCAGCATGTCCGTATAGTACCGCGCCTCAATTTTGTCTTCCCCCACGCCGGTTTTGCCGAGACATGCCAGAAGACGGCGGCGTATGGCGGACACGGTTTTCTCATCATTGCGTTCTGACAGGATTTCAAGCTCAACAAACCAGCCAAGCCCGGCGACTTCGGACAACTCTATGGAGACCGGCGGATTTTCTTCTTCAGACAGCCACGCCCAGCCGCTTTTATGCTTGCATACGCCGATTTGCAGCCCAAAGGCGGCGAGCAGTTCCTCAAACGGTTTTTCATTGTCGTCTTCTGCTATGGAGAATTCCTTTTCGTTGTTGACCTCAATGCAATCGCGTATTTCTTTCGTTTTATACGTCACCCATGTCCGCGCAATGCGCTGAGAAACACAAAAGTCGTTTTCAATATAATCCGTTTCCCGCCTGATCCGTATGCCGGACGCGGGAAGCGCGGATTCACGTTCACGTGGAAGCCAATATGCATCCTCTTTATCAAACGTCTTGATGTAACGGGCGAAGGAAGAGATGACAGCCCGTGTCTTGTGCGGATCATCAACCCGCGCTTTCAATTCAATTTCCACCATACTGATATCCACTATTTGACAATTTTTTATTTTTTTTATATTATAGAAGCGTGAGCTTGTTCCGAAACGCGAACTATGTTCGGCGAACTATGTTCGGGTTGGTTTAGCGTCCGTCCCGCTGCGAGGAGTCGGTTTATTGTAGATGAAAAGGAAAAAAAATGCAACGACAGTTTAAATTTACACAGGTTGTTTTTCTCTCTATGTTCCTGTTTCCTTTTGCGGCGAGTGTTTTTGGAGAAGATATTCATATAGTCAAAAATAATGAAACGATTTACTCTATAGCGATAGCGTATGGAGTAAGCATGGATGCGCTGATGAAGTTGAACACTATCACGGACCCTAAAAAACTGCGTGTTGGGCAGAAACTCAAAATACCGGAGAAACTATCGGTCGGCGATCAGGGGCAAACCAGCGTTGCGTACATAGAATACACCGCGATCAAGGGAGACACGCTGTTTGCCATTGCGAGAAAAAACAACATCACTGTGGCGGACCTCCGCGCCGCAAATAGTTTTTCCGAATCGCATGTACTAAAGGCGGGCGATAGATTGAGAATTCCGTCCGCCGGCGCCGTGGCCGCTGGCGCGGCGGCGCAAGCAAAGCCGGGTGAAAAGCCGTCCGCCGCTCCGCAAAGCGGCGCGCAAAATGCGAGGCGGACCTCCGCGCCTCAGACCGCCACACCGCAAACCTCGGTTCAGAGCGCCGCCGGACCATTGCCGAAATACGGCGGCGCCGCGTGGCCTGTCGAAGTGCGGACTATTGCAAAGGCGGATGGCAAACTTGAAGGAGGCGTAATCGTTACCAGTTATGCGTCGGAGCCGGTTAGAAGTCTTACCGATGGCACGGTAAAGGCCGCCGGACCCTATTTTAATTTCAGAAACGTAGTTGTCGTACAGTCGAAAGAGGGGTATATTTACACCTACGGCGGCTGTGAACGCCTTTCAGTGAAGGCGGGAGATCGGGTGGGAGTAGGAACCGAACTCGGCAGACTGGATACAGGCAAGGATCCGCAGCTTTTGCTCATGGTGACAAAAGACAACAAGCCGGTGAATCCTCAAACCGCTCCACGAGGTTAAGCCGGGGTGAATCCGGGCAAGCTCCTTGCAATTATTATTTTTAGATAGGATGGCGTTATGACCACTAGAAAATTGTTTCTTTTATCTTTTTTGATGCAGTCTATTTCTTTCGTTGCGTTTTCGCAGGAAATTATCACCGCTGAACGGTATCTTGAAATGGCGTCTGAAAAATATGCCAATATGCGTGATTTCGAGGCGAATATCACCATACAATCAAGCGGCTCAACCATGTCGGGAACGGTAAGCTATCTTGTTCCATACTTCTTGCGCATAGACTTCACCACTCCCGCTGAACAGGTGATCGTGTTCAATGGGGAAATGCTTACCTTATACCTGCCCGATTACCGCGCGACTTTAACGCAAGGGGTAAATTCGGGGCGTTCTTCGGCGGCAGGGCAGGGACTTCGTATTCTAAGGCGGAATTATACGCCGTCGTATGTAACCGGCCCCGCGCCGGAGTTGCTTGAAGGAACCGCCGAATCTGTTGTGAAACTGCGGCTGACAAGGCGGTCCGGTTCGGAAAGTTTTCGGGAGATCATCTTGAGCATCAACCCTGACACCAAACTCATACGGCGTATGGATGGCGTCACCCTTGCCGGCGGGTTGGTGCGTTTTGATTTCTCCGCCATAAAGATCAATCAAGGCATCCCCGAACAGCGCTTCATGTACGATTCTCCGGCATCCTCAAATATGTACAATAATTTTTTATTTAGAGACACGGATTAGAGACACGGATTAAACGGAGGATGCAATGGAAAGTCTGGGTAATAAATTAAAAAACGCTCGTGAACACAAAAAAGAAGTGTATGAAGATGTGAGTCTTAAAATCAACGTCGCGGTTCGCTACCTGAAAGCCATGGAAGAGGATGATTTTTCCGTTTTTCCGGGAGAAGTGTACGCCATCGGGTTTCTGAAAAGCTACGGATCGTACCTCGGTATAAGCGCCGATGAACTGCTCTCCCTGTATCGGGCTATGAAACTACAAGAGCAGCCGATGCCTGTGGAGCAACTCCTGTATACGCGGCGGGAATTCCCCATGAAAATAGCCATCCAAATTCTGGCGGCTGTTATGGTTGTCGCGGCCATTGCGGGGGGCGTGTACTTTGCGCTTCATCTGCCAAAAAGAGCGCCGGCGGAACCAAAACTCCGCGCGACAAAAGAATATGTTATGAATGAAAACCCTGAGGAAAGACGGCTGTTCTTGGGAGATTCTTTTGTTGTACGGTATAATGAGACCAATTACCAGTTTACGCTGATGAATATCGGAGAATCCTTGACTATTGACTCTCCGCTTAGCGACATCCGCCTTGATTTGGGACAGGAAGTAATGGTAGATATGGATGACGACGGTTTTAATGAGTTAAAAATCATCGCCGCGGATTTTGTGAAGAACTATCCAGATACCGGCGCGCGGTTGTATTTTGACCTTGACGCCTCACCGCCGCCACCCCAGATGGTCAACCTCGAAACCTCTGAAACTGCAACGAGCGCCGCAAGCGCCCCAACTGTTCCCGCAACCGTCATCTTTTCTTCTCCCACACCGTATCCATTCACCTTGCAGGCGGCGTTTCAAGGTTTCTGTCTCTTCCGATGGGAAATCCTCGCGGAACGGGACAGGCAGGGACGCAACGAGCAGTACTTTGAGCGGAATGGCGAACTCAGCATTCAGGCGCAAAATGGCGTCCGTATCGGCGCGTCTAACGCCGTTGCCGTCAAGATTCAGGTTATCAGCGGCGGCAGAAACGTACCTGTTGAGCTGGGCGTTGCCGGCGAGGTGGTTGTCGCCGAAATCCACTGGATACAGGATGAAAACAACCGCTACCAACTTGTGCTGACGCGGCTTGAATAGGAATGGCGCCACATGCGGGAACCGGCGGGAAATAGATGAACTACTTTATCGACCCGTTCGGTTGCGTTAAAAATCAGGTGGACGCGGAAACCATGATGGCGTTCCTGAACAAGGAAGGCTGGGTTTCCACAGACGCCGGACAAGCGGATATTATCATAGTTAATTCGTGCGGATTCATAGAAAGCGCAAAACGAGAATCCATCAATGCGGTGATGGCGTGGCGCGCCGCGTACCCACACAAAAAAATCGTCCTTGCCGGCTGTTTAAGCCAACGGTACGCCGCCGAACTTGAAGCATCCCTTGCCGAAGCCAATGTGATATTCGGCGACAAAGACATCTCGAACATCGGCGGCGCCGCCGCCGCCGCGTTAAACGGGGAGCGGTATGACCCTTCAGCCATTGCCCGCGCCGCCGCCGGTGTTGATGGCATCGAAAGCGCCTTGACGGAAAGACCGTTGCTCTCCCTGCCCGGCTCCGCCTATGTTAAAATCAGCGAAGGCTGCGACAACCGCTGCGCGTTTTGCTCCATTCCGCTTATACGCGGCGGCTTGAGAAGCAGGACAATCACGGCAATCGTTGGGGAATGTACGGCTCTCCTCAAACGCGGCGTTAAAGAACTCTGTCTCATTGGACAGGACATAGGCTCTTTCGGCATGGACAGGGGCGCTCAGGAACTGCCCGATCTCCTTGCCGCTCTTTCCGCTTTACAGGGCGATTTCTGGGTGCGCCTGCTTTACATTCACCCGAATCGCTTCCCCTTGCGCATACTTGTCCTCATGCGCAACGACAAACGCTTTCTGCCCTATTTTGACCTTCCTTTCCAGCACGCCGCCACTGCGGTTCTCAAAAGAATGAATCGCCGGCAAAGCGCGGAAGACTACCTCGCCCTGCTTGACCGCATCCGCGCCGCGTTGCCGGACGCGGTTATCCGCTCCACCTTTCTGCTCGGTTTTCCAGGCGAAACTGAAGAGGATATGGAGGAACTGTTTGATTTTCAGGAGAAAAGCTCGCTGGACTGGCTCGGCTGCTTCACCTATTCGCGGGAGGAGAACACGCCGGCGTATTCCATGAAAAACCGCGTTCCCAAAAAAACCGCGCTGGCGCGGAAACAGCAGGTGGAGGAAAAACAAGCGGCAATCACCAAACAGCGAATGGAGCGTTTCATTGGCCGCGTCCTTGATGTTCTTGTGGAAGAAAAAATCCAGGGCGAAAACCTGTACCTCGGCAGACTCTTTTGCCACGCGCCGGAAGTGGACGGTTCCGCGGTCATCTCTTCGGACTCTGTGTTGGAGCCGGGGTCTTTTATCCGGGGCAAAGCATTCGCCCGCGCCGGATTTGATTTGGAAATCGCGCCGTTACGCTAAAAAAAGCGAACGGAATTTTGAAAATCACGCCGCTATGTGGTATATTAATTGAGCCTGTTCCAAAACGCGAACTGCATTCGGGTTCGTTTTTGGAACAGCCTAATGTTTCAAAATGATTAACGTTGCGGACGGTATGCGCCCGCGAATCTTCACTTATTTCATGCGCTCGCATAGTGTGTACGCCCCTTCGCGTCTGGCGCCGTCTTTTAACAATACCCCCGTGCTGTAGCGGTTGCAAGACAGCCTCTTTTTCAAGACAGCCATTCTCAAATCATCAACACTACGCCATGCGCTTGGCGCCGCGTTTCACTTTTGGCTTTAAGCCCCGGACATCAAACTCAGGCGTCCAGCCTCCGCATATCGGCGGCTACAGTTTGAGCCCGGGCTTTTTAGTATATCTGGAATCTATAGGAGATTTCAAGATGAAAATTTATTGGAAAGCGCGGGTGAACTACCTCCGACCTGAAGTCTAAACTTGACCCATAAAAATTTTAGACAGTAGAACTCGCTTCCATCGGCGGTGAGGATTCGCCATGAAAGGTTATTCCCCTTTTTTCTGTTTTTTCCGGATGAATTAAAGCAAAAAGCATATCCGACCCATAGCACCTATATGAGACAGTTACGGACACTCAAACAGGGGGTGTGGTACGAAATCCGCGCCCTCATCAACACCCGGGATCCCGTGTTCCGCCGCTATAAGGCCATGGCTCTTTTTGCCTCGCAGTTTGTCGCGCTTCGCGCATAAAACCTCCAAAAATCGCCTGAAAAGGCGATTTTTTACCTTGCGAACTGCCAAAGCGGCCCATTTATCGGGGTTTTTATGGCTTTTTCAACGAAAAAACCATA
>JAIRLZ010000104.1 GCA_031259035.1 Treponema sp.
ATCTGACGGCGTCGCCGGACCTTTTTGACCGGAAGCTCTTAGGCTGGGCTTTGGGCGGGGGCATGGAGAGTGGACGCGCGGCCACGCCGGCCCTTGGCATGGCGGTCAGAAACCGCGCCGCCTCACCGGTCCTACCATTTCATTCCGACCGGGGAGTACGGTATTGCTCAAAAGCGTTTGGTGAACGGCCGCGCCTCCGGCGTCCGGTCGACAGGTGGAGCGTGAGTCGTAATCCCCTCCGTCTTCACATGGGTGTTGTAGTTTACCCCCGTGGCATCCTACACCGCCAGGATCGTACCGCCATATCCAACCATACGCCGTATCGCCGCTTCCCGGTGTGCCATAAGGATTTCCTCCCGGTCAAAGTCTTTATTTCCCAGCATCCGGTAAATCGCCTTGACTTCAGCCCGCTTTTCGCTCGCTTCCCAGGTTGATTTATCCGGCTGTCGTATCAGGGTCTCCACGCTCCTGATAAATCGTTGTTCAAGATAGATAGAATGAAAATCCAGTCCTGCAAATTCTTCTTCCATGTCGAAACTTTTCCCTTGTGCCATATTCCCCTCCCAGAGTTTTCGGCTTTTTAGGAGACTATAACACAAATACGAGAAAATTGTGGGTCAAGTTTAGCCCTTGGGTCGGGGTATCTTAAGATTATTGTCTCAAAATCAATCGAATAATTCTAGTTGTTTTTTGTAGATATCTGTGTATTCTTCTTCCGTTCCCTGCTTTTTTACATAATTCTTTATCACTTCTTCATTCCCATACTTGCTTGCCGTGCTTACAAAATACCCGTCACTCCAGAACTCTCCTCCCCATAACTTTTCTTTTACCTCTGGATGTTTTCCCATTATTTCTCCGGCCAGTATGGTTTTTATTGGACCTTACCCCATCGGATAGACGAAAAGATAAGCGTGAAATACAGAAAATATGTTGTGCCGGTGGATACGCCAGGCCCGACAGTCAATCGGCGCCAGCTTGCCGCCCTTCCCCGGACACGGACGGCCGAGGGGCGAGGAATTGACCCGTCTGCGGAAAGAAAACAAGGCGTTGAGGACGGCGAATGAAACGCTGAAAAAAGCGGCGGTCATCTTCGCGCGGGGAGAACCCCAGCAATGGCGCGCCACTTCATGAAAGAAAACCGGGGGCGGCGCCCCGTTCGGGAGACGGTCGGACTTTTGGGGGTCGGCGGCGGCGCCCGCTACCGGCGGGCAAAACAGGGGGTGTCAGAACGGTGGGGCAAGGCTGGCGCGGAATTGGCGCGCCTTATCCGGGAGATTGTGGCGAACCATCGTCGGCGGTATGGCGGTCCGCGAGCGCGGGAAGCGTCACGCCGGGATTACGGGAGGCGGGTCAGTCTTAAAAAAGCGGTCCGATTGATGCGGGAACACGGTCTGAACGCCCGAAAAAGACGGAAGTTCATCCCGACCGCCAACTCCAAACACGGGCTTCCGGTCTGTGAAAGCATCCTTTCCCGATTTTTTCATGCCGGGAGGGGCGGGGGGAAACGAGTCTCTGATATCACCCGCCCGCGCGCTGCCGGGGGCCGGGCATATCTGACCGTGACACTGGAGCGGTATGACCGGAGCGTTATCGGCTGGGCCTTAAGCGCCGATAGGGAAACGGCTCATACGACCATCCCCGCCCTGGACATGGCGTATGGGAGCCGGAAGGCGCGGGAAGGCATGATATTCCATTCGGACCGAGGGGCGCGGCATTGCGCGAAATTGTTTCGGGAGCGGTTGCGGGAACAGCGCCCGCCAGTCCTTCAGAGCGTGAGCCGGAAGGGGAATTGTTGGGATAATGCCTGTGCCGAAACATTTTTCAAAACGCTGAAAAGGGGGTTGGAAAGCCTGGAGGGGAAACATTCGGCGGCGGCAGTGAGACAGTCGGTATTCATGTGTCTTGAAGCGTATTATAATCGGCTGCGCATACATTCGGCGCTTGACTATGGGCCCCTGATGTGTTTAACTCAGGGAGTGTCGCTTAATCGTGTCTACCTAATGGGGTAAAGTCCATATCGTTGTTACTATTTTTCTCGGACTATATGACGGCACAGAATGAAGCTCCCCGCCCTGAAGGGGGGGGGGGGGGCTTCATTTGCTTACGCAATTAGGAAATAACATGACCAAACGGTCATGTTATTTCTGAACAGTTCCTAAGCCTGAAGCGCGAGACCGGGCGTTCTTTCTGTGCGGATACTGTTTGCCAATTCTGTGGCTGCCCACTCAACCGCTTCATCATCGTCATCAATGAAGATAGCGTGAGGAAGAATTTTTACCAATGCTTTCTTGAGTTCCTCAAGTCCGGCGCCTTGAACGGTAACATCAATACGGCGAGTCTTCTCTTGAACCCGCATAATACACCCTGATTTCTATTGAGCCGTTTTCATATTGCCAGCAAGCCGCCAATGAGGCGATCCGGCTCAACCCCACTTTTGTCATGGCATACTTTAACCGGGTCATTGAACAAGTCCATTACGCTCACGCTTCGCTTGTCCCAAAAATGGTGTTTTCCGGTCTTTTTTGATAATGCCATGAAGCAGGATCATAAAACCCGCTATAACGGTAAAAAACACTCGGCAAATATGATCAGCCGGATTGGTTCTTACTTCCCATGTATCATTTTTGATACGATTTGTCAAGCGGCAGCGTAGGGATATTCCGCAGAGGTGTCAGACACCTTTTTCGCGTGAAACGCAAACGCAAGGGAGTCACCTTTTTGGATTGCCGCCCAGGAGGTGTCAGGCGCCGTTTTCCGGGGGCGGCGGCAGCTTGATATATGACAGCCGGGTCATGCCGGTATAGTCAACCAGCCCGGAAAGGCCGCGCCGGATGTGGTATGCGCCGGGCAAAGCGCCGTTCCCCCCGCAGGCGGTCCGTGGAGCCGTAGATACGGTTCCACCGTTTGGCTGAATGGGTCTTGATCCACTGCATGATCCGCGAAAGGTTTTCCCCTTCGCCTGGTATGATGAGCAGGTGTATATGGGTGGGCATAATACAAAAATTCGCCAGCCTAAAGGCGAATTTTTCCCTTGCGTCCTCAAGGACAAGCGGCATGGTTTTCCACCCCACATTGCACTCAAAAACCCGCTTTTTGTCATTGGTCCGGGACGTAACATGGTGCGCCGCCCCCTCGGTAAATTCACGTTTTTTTCGCATAAGAACATTCATACATAATAGTCTCTCCCGTATCGTTTTGCTTTAAAAAATGGTGTCAGTCACCTTTTTAAGATTGACAAAAAGTGAATAATTAGCTATTTTTTATTCTTAGAGCCTTTCCCAAAACTGACGCCATAAGGCGCGTTTTGGGAAAGCCGCCTTAGATTTAGAGTGAAAAAGTGGGCTTTAGACCACTTTTTCGAAAGCTTTTCTCAAAACTAACCCGAACTGTGTTCGCCGAACATAGTTCGGGTTTTGGGAAAAGCTCCTTGTTGAAGAAGATCGCTTTATAATGGAGGCAACACATGAAATTGCGGAAAGTGAAAGGCTGGTGGCTTATAAGGCTTGCCCTGACCATTGCCGGAAAGAAGGGGCTTGCTGAAATGACAAAGGCCTCGAAAAACGCGGAAAAGTCGCAAGAAATGGTTTTGCGCAGTTTGCTGAACAGCGCAAAAAATACCAGTTACGGAAGAGAGCGTCATTTTGACGAGATACTTGAAGCCAAAGACGCGAAAACTCTTTTCTCCCTGTACCAAAAATATGTGCCGATAAATGATTACGAGGATCTCCGTCCGTATGTAGAGCGGCACAAGTCGGGCGAAGCGGATGTGCTTTTTCCGGGCAAACCGAAAATGTACGGCACGACCAGCGGCACGACGAAGGAACCGAAATGGATACCCCTCACCGAGCGGTACTACCAGGAAGTTACCAAGAAAATGAACCAGATTTGGTTCTACACGCTTATCAAAAACAAACCGAAAGTGTTTTACGGCAAAACGCTTTCCATTGTGGGAAAAGCCGTCGAAGGGGCGGCGCCGGACGGCACCGTGTTCGGCTCAATCTCCGGCATCATGCAGCGAGACATACCGAATTTTATGAAAACCCTGTATTCGGCGCCTGCGGACATCTTCTGGATTACGAATTACAAATCCCGTTATTACGCGCTCATGCGCATGGCTATTGAGCAGGATGTCACCCTTATCATCACGGCGAACCCAAGCACCCTCGTTGAATTGCAGACCAACGCCAACGAATTCTACGACGAATATGTCAATGACATTGAACAAGGCGTCATAAGCGAGAAGGTCGACATTCCTGATGAAATCCGCGCCATCTTGCAGGCGCAGTTGAAGCCGAATCCCAAACGGGCCGTTGAGCTTCGCGCCCTGAAAGCCCAATACGGTACGGTTCTGCCCAAACATTATTGGCCGAATATGCAGGTGGTGAACGTGTGGATGTGCGGAAACACCAGCGTTTACTTTGAGAAAATAAAGGATTCTTTTGCGGAAAGCGCGGTTTTTCACGAATTCAGTTATGTGAGCACCGAATGCAAGGCGGGCGTCGTGCTCAAGAGCAATACAAAGGACACCGTCGCTTTTGGACATAAGATGTACTTTGAATTCATTCATGAATCTGAGATTGAAAGCGAAAACCCGCGCGTTTACCAGTTGAACGAGGTGAAAGCCGGCGAACGGTACTGTATGCTGGTTACGAATTCCGCGGGGCTTTACCGGTACAACATGAACGATATTCTGGAAGTTACCGGCAGCTACAATCAATTCCCCCTGTTGCGGTTCATTCAAAAATGCAACGGCATCATCAGCATAACCGGAGAGAAACTGCATGAACACCAGTTCATAGACGCGGTTCACACGGCGGAGAAAACGCTCTCTCTGCCGCTTAAATTCTTCGTGGGCTTTGCGGATGTTGAAAATTTCCGCTATACGTTTTACTACGAATTCGCGGATCGCTCCACCGGCAAGGCGCGGGCCGAAGAATTCACCACGCTGGTTGAAGAGAACCTTAAAAAATACAATGAGGAATATGCGGCGAAACGCGAGTCAAACAGGATAAAAGACCCGGCGACGAAACTATTGTCTCAAGATTCTTTTGAAAAGTTCAAGGCGGCTTGCATTGAGAAAGGATACCGTGACGGACAGTTTAAGTTGAACCTCCTCATGCAGGATGAAAACCGCCATGCAATGTTCAAAGAGTTGGCGCTAGACTTGTGAAATCACTTTTTTCAGAGTTGGCCATCCGTTATTTCAGGCGTTTGAAAGCCGTCATTTTCGATCTTGACGGCACGTTGTTTGACTCAAAACACATCGCGGCGCGGATCATCGCGGCGCAGCCATTTGATCTGTTTATTATCCGCGCCGAGCGGCAGGCGCGGAAAGCGCTCGCCGGTTGTGATTTTGGGACGGCTGACCGGTACCACGATGAATTCTTCAGCCTCATGGCAAAAACAACCGGAAAGCCGCCCGCCGCTTTGCGGCGCTGGTATTTTGAGCGCTATATGCCGCGATTCTGTAATGTCTTGCAAAAGCATTATTCCCCCCGTCCGGGCGCCGCCGATCTTTTTAACACATTGGCGGGCGTCCCGGTCGCTATGGCGGTTTATTCTGATTATCCTAACGTATGGCAGCGGCTCACCGCGCTCGGCATAAACCCGGACGCATTTGGCGACGCCTTGTATTCGCCGGAGGACTTCGGGGCGCAAAAGCCGGCGCCCCGTCCGTTTCTAGCCATAGCCAAGCAATTTGGATGCCCGCCGGAAAGCGTCTTGGTTGTGGGCGACCGCGAAGACATGGACGGGGCCGGCGCCCTCGCGGCCGGTATGCCCTACGTCCGCATCGCAAGCGACCGCAAAGCCTACCGCTCGTACCCCTGCTTAACGTGGGAAGCGTTTACAGAACTTGCGCGGCAAACCATTGAGCAATGCGGTTTGTCAAACGCGATATGACCGGCGGCGGTTCCGAGTCGCCGCCACCGGCTAATCAATCGCCTTCCGCAGTCCACGGGTTGCGCTCAATGCCGGCGAGCGCGACTATGCTTTCATGGCATTTCTTGCGCAGGAGGGCTGTGGCTTCTTTACGCGGCAACATACGATCCGGCAGTATAGGTTCGCCTATAGAAAGCGTGATAAGATGGATACCCCCCCCCCCCCCCACAGTCTTCTTGAATAGCGTATCAAGCAATTTGTAGATGCCGGACGGCGGACGAAAAG